>CAZOSY010000229.1:0-4600 GCA_964582565.1 uncultured Bacteroidales bacterium
AATATCTCCATTGCTAACCTATAAGCTAACTGATAAACTTTTAAACTTTTGAAACATCCATTCATTCCTAATACTTTTAAAATTAACTTTACTGCCGCCGCTGCTTTATATTTACAAAAACTTGTGCTGTCAGGCAGTCGCCTGATTCAGTATAAAAAAACTTGCTAAAAAAACAAGATTCTAAAAAGTAATAGTATAAATATCATTTCTGTTTATTTACCGGTTGCTGCTCATTTCTTTCATATTCTTTCAGGTCTTCGGTAAGGTCATCGCCAAATTTAAGGTTTTGAATCTGCCATGATGAATCCGGCTTATACAAAAAGAAAGTAAATTTTATAGGTTGTCTTGAATATCTTACCATATATACACATTCCAAGTAACTTTTTCCTGCACCTTTTTTTAAAATCAGTTCATTTCCATAATATTTACCTATCAGACCTATATTTTTTTTTAATCGTTCTTTAACATTTTTTTCTATTTCCTGATGTTTGTCCATCCATTTATTAGTAGAAAACACATAATCAACTGCTGCATCAGTATCTTTTTCATAAATCTCAAAAAATTTATCTATCACCTCTTCAGGCGTTGACTGTGCATATATGTTTACAGAAATTATAATGCAACATAGTAATAAAGAGAATATTATTTTTTTCATAAGTTTATATTTTTGTAATTAAGCAATTATATTTTTTTATTTCACGCAAAGACACTAAGTCGCAAAGATTTTTTTTGTGCCACGAATTAAATCCAAACCTTTTAGTTCCCAGTTTAAACTTTAAACTTTAAACTTTAATATTTTTTTATTTCACGCAAATACGCTAAGTCGCAAAGATTTTTTTTGTGCCACGAATTAAATCCAAACCTTTTAGTTCCCAGTTTAAACTTTAAACTCTATTCTTATAGAATCATTTATTTTTAGTCCTAACTGGCTACTTGCATTACCTTCTCTTTGTGCTATTTCAAGATAACCTGTTGAGCCAAACAAAGCAAGTATTTCTCCCAAAGGAATATCTTTGTCAGAATATGATTTGCTTATGGTTTTTATTTTATATTCCTGTGTATTAAAAATAATTGTAAAAGGCCTTGCTTTGCCTGTTTCTTTAAAAAGTGATTCTGAAACATTGGTAACCACATTTTCATAAGAATCAATATATATAATAACAGCTTTAATCAGGTTGTCCCGAACAACAGGTTTTGGGTATATTATTTGCTGACACAAAGAATCTTTAACAAGACCAAGTTCCTCAATATTACCACCTTTGGCAAGATGACAGGCAGCTTTTGCAAATACATCGCGGCTTGGAAAAGTAAAATAATCCGAATCCTGAGTAATGTTTAGTTCAACAATCTTATCAGGTTTGCCGTCAGATATTAATGAAAATATTCCATTATCAGCTCCGACAAAATAATGCCCGTTTATTAATACAGCAGTATGAGGCGTTTTTATAGATGCCTCGGTATTTATTCCTATAATATGAACAGTAGCTTTAGGGAAATTTTGGTAACAATTTTTTATTACATAAGAAGCATGGTTTATATCAAAAGGAGCAATTTCATGCGAAATATCTACAATAGTAACCTCATGGAGAATACTCAAAATAGCGCCTTTTACGGCACCGGTATAATGGCTTTTTAATCCCCAGTCGCTTGTTAATGTGATAATAGACATAACGGATATATAACTTATTCTGTAAAAATACTGTTTGTTTTAGATTCGCTCAACAACTTGCAAATGTAGTTATATTTATGTGTTTTTTGTAAGTTAAACGGTTTGACATATTAAAAATTACTAATTATATGCACTTTCATATCAAATCGCTATATCATTGATTAAATGATATGTTGTCTAAAATTACCTCTTTCTGCACAATGTTTTATGATGCCGTGTTACAGTGCATTATTTATTTCTTCTTCAATTAATTCAATCATTTCGGCAGCTGGCTCAAATAAAGGTTCAACCAAATCGCTGTTGTAATCAAACATATTTTCATAATCACTCTTTTGTCTCCAGTCAAACAATTCGGATAAGAGTCGTCCATATTTTTTGTCAAATCTTCCTGTCTTTACAAAATGTAAAGAAAATTGACTTTTTGTTGCAGAATGTGATTTAGTCTGGATTTTATTTAGTACCAACAAGGCATTAACTGCATAAAATACAGCATAATATAATCTATTTACTGCAGAATTCCAGAATCCATTTTCAGAAAGAACTTTCGCAGCTTCGAATGTTTTACGTGCTGATTCAATCCTATATTTAACGTATTCTCGTCTTTCCTCATTTGTCATAACCGAACTCCTTCTTGTGTTACATTCTCATAAAATGGGGTAATCCGCTGTTTTGTCAGCCAATCACTTTTAGAGTAAACAAATATTGATAGAGGTTCACCTGTTTCTAATTCCAAATCATAAAGTTTGTCTCTAAACTTTCGTTCTGTTATCAAGTCAACAGAATAATCAGTAAGTATAAGGATGTCCCAGTCCGAATCAGGACGCTCGTCACCACGAGCACGAGAACCATACAGAATTACATCTGCTTTCGGGTCAATTGCATTAATATAATGTCTAATTAATTGGCTTATATGCTGTGTCTTTGTTTTCATATCTCAAAGTTAAATTGCAAATTTAAAACTTTATTTTTAAATTCTAAATGCCTGCTCTTTTATCAGTTTCCAGATTTGCTCAACAACTTGCAAATGTAGTTATATTTATGTGTTTTTTGTAAATTAAAAAAAAATAATTTTTATTCGGAAGGATTGGATTTTTTTATATAGCAATAATGGGACTTTCTCTTTTGAAGAAGGTAATATTTTTAAAAATAAAATTCTATTTTCCTCTGTAGAAATCATAGAGAAAATTACACAGAAAACTATTGAATTTCTTATTAAATTTGAGATTGAATATGACGAAAAATATTTTTTTGAGTTTTATGATTAACAAATTACAGGTCATCTGCCATAGGCGGACGACCTAAAAAATAATATTATGGCAAATTCATTCATACAAGCCATCACATAGCTCAAAAATCACAAAAGAGCTTGTCCTGTAAACGCAATGAAGAAGAAACAACGAAAAGTCAGCAGTTTTATATTTTCAGTTAAAAAATTCCTCATTAAAATTAATAAGAAAAAGTTTTTTGTTTGCTCTTGTAACAGCAGTATAAAGCCATCGCAAAAGTTCAACATTCATCATTTGTTCGTTTATATATCCCTTGTCCACAAACACAGCATCCCATTGTCCCCCCTGTGTTTTATGACATGTTAAAGAATAGGCAAATTTTACCTGCAAAGCATTAAAATACGGATTATTCATAATTTTTTGGTATCGCAATCTTTTATTTTTAATACTTATATAATCCTGCAACACTTCTTTATATAATTTTCCGTTATCATCAAAAGACAGAGATGGTGAGTTTGACATTATTGTATCAAGAATTATTTTAACATCCAGTTCATTTTCATCCGGATAATCAACCATTCTTATTGTTACATCAGCAAAATCAAATCCATATATATGCTGTATTTTCCTTATTTTTAAAATTTCAATAATATCGCCATTAGCCATAAAACCTGCTTTTGATTCATCGGAAAGCCAGAAATAATTATTTTTTACAATCATCATATAATCGCCTGCTGATATTTC
Source organism: uncultured Bacteroidales bacterium (assembly GCA_964582565.1). Lineage (GTDB taxonomy): Bacteria > Bacteroidota > Bacteroidia > Bacteroidales > CAZZDX01 > CAZZDX01. The sequence goes on from CAZOSY010000229.1 coordinate 3,640, forward strand.
ATTTTCTTTAAATAATATTTGGTCTCTTATTCCCTGATTAAAACTGTTTGCTTGTTTATTGGAACGGCATATAACAGTTGTGTTTTCCAGTCCATATTCTGAATAGGCATTGTTGAGTTGGTCTTCAAAATCATAACCATCTATTCTAATTATATCTGTATAATTTTTTAATGAGAATAAAGGTAATTTTACTTGTTTGTTATTTATGATATTGCGAATGTCTGTTGCATTGGCTAATATTCCTGATTCCTGCGATTGTCTTACAACATCAGTAAGTTCATAAGAGTCAATACTGACGTTATAACGATTTTTAAGAAAGTCCATATCCAAAGCAGGGCTTATATCAGTGCCAACAGGTGGCAATTGTGCAGAATCACCTATTAATATCAATTTGCAGTTTTCTCCCTGATAAACATATTCAATAAGGTCATCAAGTAAGCTTCTGCTTGAAAACAAACTGTTATTATTTGATGCAGTGCTTGGAATCATTGAGGATTCATCAACAATAAACATTGTATTTTCATAAAAATTTTTTTGAAGTATAAGATACGTTTTCGGCCCTTCGGATTGTTTAAGTTTATAAATTTTTTTATGTATTGTAAAAGCTTTTTTGTTTGAATAGTTTGACAAGACCTTTGCAGAGCGTCCTGTTGGTGCCAGAAGCACTGATTTTTTATTTAAAACAGGCAATATATTAACAAGTGCACTTATTATTGTTGTTTTTCCTGTGCCTGCATAACCTTTTATAACAAACACATCTTGATTGTCGTCTGTATTGATAAATACGGATAATTTGTCAATTAATATATTTTGTCCGGCAGTTGGTTTATAAGCAAACTGCTTTAATATCAGAGATTTTATTTTATTTTTTTCCATTAACATATATTTTGTAAGATTAAATAATGGGTAACCATTCACAGTATATTTTCTATAATTAGTTATTAGTTTATACAACTTTTTT
>CAZOSY010000230.1:0-4561 GCA_964582565.1 uncultured Bacteroidales bacterium
CTCTACAACATCAAAAAAAACATCATTTCTACATTATCTTAGCCAGTTTGTATATACAATAAAAGGCAAAAAAATAAACACCAGAAATTTTGTAATTAATTTATCCGAATATAAATCAGGTGTTTATTATTTGAATATCCGGACAAAAGAAGATGGAACAATGAGGAATAAAATTTCTGTTGTGAGGTAATGTTGGCATTGTCAGTTGTAGAGACGCAAAATTTTGCGTCTCTATAAAACATTTATATTCAATGTTTTATAAAATTTTACAAAGTCATTTTTAATAAATTTATTTCTTTTTGCATTAATAATCTCCATTCGCCTCTTTTCAAATTCTTTTTTGTAAGTCCGGCAAATTTAACTCTGTCTAATCTTTCAACTTTATAATTTAGCTCCTCAAATATACGACGAACTATATGATTTTTACCTGAATGTATCTTTATACCAATTTTGTTCTTTTCATCATCCCCGTTTATATAATTAATTTCATCAACTTTTATAAAACCATCTTCAAGTTCTAATCCTTCAACAATTTTAAGCATATCTTCATTGATAAGAGTTTTATTTAACTCAACATAATATATTTTTTCTACTTTGTATTTTGGATGTGTAAGTTTTTTTGCCAAATCCCCGTCATTTGTAAATAATAATACTCCTGTTGTATTTCTGTCAAGACGGCCAACGGGAAAAATCCTTTCTTCACATGCATTTTTTACAAGATTCATCACTGTCTTTCGTTCATGCGGGTCAGATACTGTTGAAATAAAATTTTTGGGCTTATTCAAAAGAACATAAACCAATCTCTCTTTTTCCAATATCTTTCCTTTATATTTTACAATATCTGTCTTAAGTATTTTAGTTCCCATCTCTGTAATAATTTTTCCATTAACAGTAATATCACCATTCATTATAATATTATCTGCCTCTCTTCTTGAGCATATCCCTGCATGAGCAATAAACTTATTTAAACGAATAATTTTATTATCTTTTACCTGTTTATCTTTCTGAAAATGGCTTTCTGCCTTATATAAGTTTAATTTTTCTTTAGGTTTTTCTTTTTTTGAGCGTTCTTTTTTATTATATGCTTTTGTCTTATTATACTTCTTCATTTTTTATATATTTAAGCCGTTGGATTTATATCCTATGGCATTTATGTTGGCCATTCATCCGTCTAAGGCGGATTTGGCTTTGCCGCCTGTCTTGTGAAATTGAGTAATTTAAGCAATTTAGCAAAACTATTTCATTAATATATTTAACCTTATTTAACTTTTATATTGCATTTTTTGTTTCACAGATATAAAAAAATATCTATTTTCGCAAATTTTAAACATATATTATAATTAATTATGAACGAAATATTGATAAAAGTATTACAATTAATATTAAGTCTTTCAATACTGGTAATCTTTCACGAATTAGGACATTTTATACCTGCTAAATTATTTAAGACAAAAGTAGATAAATTTTATTTGTTTTTTGACCCTTGGTTTTCTTTATTTAAAATAAAAAGACACGGAACAGAATATGGTATTGGGTGGATACCATTAGGTGGTTATGTAAAAATTGCAGGTATGATAGATGAATCTATGGATAAAGAGCAATTCAAAAAACCACCACAGCCATGGGAATTTCGTTCAAAACCTGCATGGCAACGTCTTATCATTATGCTTGGAGGCATTATTGTCAATGTTTTACTTGCAGTAGCCATTTATATAGCTATACTTTTTACCTGGGGCGAACAGTATTTACCGACTTCTAATGTAAAATACGGAATTACCTGCGATTCACTTGCTTTGGAAATGGGTCTGAAAAATGGAGATAAAATAATATCTCTTGACAATAAAAAAGTTGATAAGTTTAGAAATATACCAATAGAAATTTTGCTTAATGATATAAAAACAATTCAGGTTAACAGAAATGAAAAAATAAAAGAAATACAGATACCTGATGGATTTGTAAGTAAAATTATTAAAAATAAATCACCTGATTTTATCTCTTTAAGAGTACCTGTTGAAGTTGGTGGCTTTGCAAAAAAATCGCCTGCAAAAAATGCAGGAATGCTAATAAATGATAAAATTATTGGAATTAATGGTGTAGAAACTGTATATTTTGATGAATTTAGAAAAGAAATTGTAAAACATAAAAATAAAAAAACTATAATCTCTGTCATTAGAAATAATGATACGACAAATGTTAATGTAAAGGTTTCTGACAAAGGTTTAATAGGAATTGCTTTAAAACCTTTTGACAATTATTTTAAATTAAAAAAACAAGAGTATTCATTCTTTGAAGCAATACCAAAAGGAACTGTTAAAACATATAAAACTTTTAAAGATTATTTAAAACAATTACGACTTATATTTTCTCCTGAAACAGAAGCTTATAAATCAGTAGGCAGTTTTATTGCTATTGGTAATATATTTCCTTCGGTGTGGAACTGGAAAGCATTTTGGACATTAACAGCTTTCTTATCTATTATACTTGCAATTATGAACCTGCTTCCTATCCCGGCTCTTGATGGTGGACATGTAGTATTTCTTCTTTATGAAATTATTACAGGTAAAAAACCAAGCGACAAATTTATGGAATATGCTCAAATAACAGGTATGATAATAATATTCTTATTACTTATCCTTGCTACAAGCAATGATATATCAAATTATATACTTAAATAGTGTCTGTTTATAATGTCAAATATTTTGTTCCCACTTGAATATTAATGTCATTTAGTTAAACATATAAGTATTTGATTTAGAATATATCAGATTAGCACCATACTTTAGTATGGTGGAATAATGTAATAAACCTTGCCTCCACAGCCCGCTTTAGCGGGCTTCTATATTCAATCATCAAAAATACCATATTCTTTTTTCCATTCATTATATTCATCTGTAAATGTTTTTCGTTTATGATGTTCTGTCTGATTTTTTATATAATTTTTCACCTTTTGTAACAGAGATGCACTCACCGAATATGCTCCGTAACCACGCTGCCATGAAAATTTTGTTTTCAATATTTTATTATCGTTTATCCAATGTGACGAGCTTCCTTTAATATTTTGTATAAAATCACATAAATAATATTTTACCAGCTACCCTATTTTAATTTAGCTTGAGATTCCTCATTCCGCGGAGTTTACACTGAACGCAGTGAATGTGCTCCATTCGGAATGACAATTTTGGTTAATATATTATGGGGAAAGAGAGGCGAAACGCCTCTCTTTCCCCCACCTAAAAACAATTAACTGTCAATCCCCCAGTCAATTTTCTTATTATTATAAAAGTAAAAATTTAACCCTTTTGCAGTATAAAAGTTAAAAATAAAAATGTTACAAGTTGCTATACTTTTGACTTTATTATTTTAATTTCAAGCTATGAATGATTACAATAAAACCTATTGTCTCTCTATTATTTTCTTTTTACCCTTTATAACTCAACATAAGATTCTAATATTGTAGATTCTCCCTTTGGAATTAAGTATAGATTTTCTATCTCTGCCGGTATCAATACTGCTTCGCCTTTATTAACATTTATTTTGCCATTAAAATAATCTAACACAAAACTTCCTTGTTGGCAAACATAAATAACAAAAGAGTCCAAACTGCTATAATCTGCCTCAAATTTAGCATCAAAATGCAGAATATTTGTAGTAAAATATGGACATTTAACTAAATTTACTCTCTCATTTATTTTATGTTTGTAAATAGTCTTATAATCATCATATAATTTAAAGTCAAGTGCATCAAGAGCTAAATCAGTATGTAATTCTCTTGAATTTCCTTTATCATCAACTCTGTCCCAGTCATAAATACGATAAGTAACGTCAGAAGTTTGCTGTATTTCTGTAAGCAAAAGACCCGGACATAAAGCATGAACTCTGCCTGATGGTATAAAAAATACATCTTCTGACTTTGCTTGCTCAAAATTTAAAATATCTTTTAATGTCTTATTATTAAAATGCTCCAGATATTTTTCTTTATCTAATTTGCAATTAAATCCACTAATAAGTTTGGCTTTTTTTTCTGCCTGCATAATATACCACATCTCTGATTTGCCAAATGAATTGTGCCTCTTCCTTGCAAGCTCATCATCAGGATGAACCTGAATAGAAAGATAATCGTTAGCATCAATTACTTTGACAAGAATAGGAAACTCATTGCCAAATTTTTTATAAACTTTATCACCTACAAGCTCAGACATATAAACTTCAACTAATTCGTTTAGTTTATTATGTGCCAAAAAACCATTTTCAACTATTGTCTGACTGCCTTCTACTCCTGATATTAGCCACATTTCACCACAATTTGAAAAAGGAGAGAAATCTTTATTCAAAATAGTTTTTATTTTATTTCCGCCCCAAATTTTTTCTTTATAAATCGGGCTAAATTTTAAAGGATATAACTGTTTCATTTGTTTATATTTTTGTATTTTTATATTTATATCATTATCAATTAGTTACTATGTATAAAGTTCTGAGTTACATTGTTGAGTCTACTCCAAAAAGTAGATATTTATTTATTTGTTATGCTGAACTTTATGTTGAACTTATTTCAATATTGTTT
>CAZOSY010000231.1:0-1779 GCA_964582565.1 uncultured Bacteroidales bacterium
ATTCAATAATTAATATGAAAACTTTTTCTATGATAAGGTGTAATACCATATTTTGCTATTGCTAATTTATGTTTTGGCGTAGGATAGCCCTTATTATTATACCAGTCATATTCAGGAAACTTTTTATCCAGAGATTTCATAAAGTCATCACGATATGTCTTTGCCAGAATAGAAGCCGCTGCTATAGATAAATATTTTGCATCGCCTTTTATAATACATTTGTGAGCTGTATTTTTATATTTTTTAAAACGGTTTCCATCAATCAATAGCAATTCTGGCTTTATTTTTAGTTGGGCAATAGCTCTGTGCATTGCTAATATTGAAGCGTTAAGGATATTTATTTCGTCTATTTCATTATTATCGGCAATACCAACAGCCCATGCAACAGCTTGTTTTTCTATTACAGGTCTTAGTATATTTCTTTGTCTTTCAGTCAGTTGTTTAGAATCATTAATTGCAAGATTTTTAAAATTTGGCGGTAAGATTACTGCTGCGGCATATACAGGACCTGCCAGGCATCCTCTTCCTGCTTCATCGCAACCTGCTTTTATTTTGTATTTTGAAGGATATTGTCTTAACATTCTGTAAAAAAGTCAAAGTTCAAAATTATAAGATTCAATGCTTAATGTTTCCAAATTCTATAGACAATAATAAATTAGTTCAGTTCCATATTTTATTGTTGATTATAAAAGTTTATTTCTTTTCTATTAATTCATTAAAACAGTTAAGATATTTTTGTTTTTGTGATTCAAAAGAATATTTTTCTATAACAGTTTGTCTGCCTTTTCCTCCTATTTTTTTCCTTAAATCTTCAGAATCAATGAGTAATGAAATTTTTTCAACCCATTCATCAGTTTTTTTAGCTAAAAATCCATTTATTCCATCTTTAATAATTTCAGAGTTTACTCCTACAGGAGACATAATTGTTGGTATTTTCAAAGCCATATATTGCAATCCTTTAAGTCCGCATTTGCCTTTAGCCCATTCATCATCAGGCAATGGCATTACCCCAATATCAAACGAAGAGAGTTGTTCTAACTCATCATGTTTAGACCATGGCAAACCCTTTATATTCAATTCTTTGTTAATATAATTTTTATCGCCTATAACTTTAAAATAAACTTTATCGCCATATTTTTCTTTTATTATTTTCAAAAAAGGTATAGCAAATTTAAAATGCTGAATAGTAGTAATACTACCACTCCAGCCAATACAGATGCTTTGTGTGTTTTTTTGTATATTCAAATGTTTATATCCCTGTGTATCAATGGTAGTAGGAATTATCTTAACATTATTATTATATTTATCTGCATATTCAGCAAGATATTTATTTCCTGCAAAGACCATGTGTGCATAAGATATTATTTTAGATGTTTTTTGTGGATTTTTTAACCAGTTAAATTTTTCGTTTGCATCAGAGACATTGGATAGCCATATAGAATCATCAAAATCATATATTAATTTAGTCCTTTTTGAAAACATTCTTTCAAAAAATGTAGTTCCCAGATAATATGCTTCGCGCTGAACAAAAACTATATCATATTTTTTGGCTATATATAAATCTTTTAATCTGTGAAAAAAAAATTTTATAAGCAACAAAAATTTAATACACAGCATACCATTTGCATAAAATATTTTATCATTTTTTGGTGTGATTAAATAAGAAATCTTATACTCAAAGCCGTTTTGTTTTATATAATCAAGATATTGCTCAAATCTGAATCTTTGGCTTGGAGATCTATTGGGATGTAAGGGAGCTATAAACAATATTCGTTTCAT
>CAZOSY010000231.1:1879-4481 GCA_964582565.1 uncultured Bacteroidales bacterium
TATTCTTCCAGCCATACAGGTGGTAATTTATCAAAAATTTCAATATTTTTAAATTTTGGTGTTTTTTTTGCACCATATTTTTTAACCCAGTTAAACATTTTAGTAATTCCTTGCTCTAAAGAAGTGTTTTGCCTGATATTAAATATCTTATGTACTTTTGAATGAGCTGAATAAGCATATATCACTTCATTTCTACGAGGCATATAACGTATTTTGGTTTTTATATTCATTACCTGCATAATAGTTTCGGCTAATTCATTAACAGTATAACTTTTTTCTGCACCAATATTGAATATTTCATTATACGCGTTTTTAATATTCACAGATTTAGCAATATATGGTGCTACGTCATCAATATAGCTAAAAGCTCGTGTTTGTTTTCCGTCTCCAAATATTGTCAAGGGTTTTCCTTGCATTAATTGATTCATAAATATTCCTAAAACATTACGATATCTGTCTGCTATATTTTGATACTCACCATAAACATTATGCGGACGGAAAATAATATAATTAAGTCCAAACATTTTGTGAGATACTTTCAGGTCCTGTTCAACTGCATACTTGGCAATACCATAAGGGTCTTCAGGGGCAGGTATCATATCCTCACACATTGGTAATTGTCCTGTTCCATATACTGCGATAGAAGAAGTGAAAACAAAACATTTAATTTTATGTTTTATTGATTCGTTAATTAAATTTATGCTGCCAATCAGATTATTAGTATAATTAAATCTTTTGATAAAATGACTAAGACCTTCTGCTGCATAAGCGGCTAAATGATAAACATAATCAAATTGATATTTATTAAATAAATCTTCAACTAATTTATTATCAGTTACAGAACCTTTGATAAATATAGCTTTGGGATTAACATTTTTTTTAAAGCCCCCGCTTAAATCATCCAATACTATAACATTATGCTTTAACTTTATCAGTTCATTTGTTACATGCGCACCTATAAAGCCAGCTCCTCCGGTTACTAATGATGTTACCATAAAATAGTTTTTTAAGAAATTATAAAAATTTATTAAGCAAAATTACGATTATAAGCAATATAAAGATTATTTCATTAAAAATATTTCTTTTTGATAATGAAGCATAATTAGAGATAAGTATTGATATTGGTATAAAAGATATCTCAAGATGAGTTATTGAAGAATTATCTGTAAAAAATACAGAAATAAGAGATAATATAATAAAACAAACTAATATCACAAAGAATTTTCTTGTTTTTATAACTAATTTATTAATCATAAACACCATTTTTGCCATAGAAAACAGTATTAATATTGCCAGTAAAGATAAAAAAATGTATGTATATATATTGTATTCAAAAGATGGAATTTTTAAATTGTAAAAAAAGTTGATATAATTATTAACAATTATTTCTAATTTATCAAACCAAAAATAATAAGTAGCAATAAACAAATAAGGTGCTATAAGTCCTAATACAGATATTAACCATTCTCTCCAGTTTAGAAAATTATATACAAAAAAACTAATCCATATTAACAGAATAAAACAAATGGAAGGTAAGTAGAAAAGAGAAGCTATTGATATTAAAAAGCATATACTAAATGCTTGTTGATAAACATCTTTTTTATCATAAATATTAAAAATATTATTTAAAACAAAAATTAAAAAAAAGTTTGATATTAGAACAGGGGATAAAGATAGAGAATGTGGACTGCTCATTAATAAAATATAAAACAATGCAGGCAAATATGTATTTTTTGCTATTAACTTGTTATTGGTTACTATATTATTTATCATCACAGCTTGGACAAAAACAAGAGCAAATGCTATTATTGTTGATAATAAATTATAATTATATAACAGATTTAATATGCTGTTATAAAAAGGTGTTGTAAATTGAGTGTTATATATAACAGCTATTGGATTAATAAAAGAATCAAGCCATAATAATCCACTGAATATAAGCAATATTACGAGCAAAAACGGATTGTTTGATTTGAATAATTTTATAAACATAACTTGATATAATTTGTATCAGAGATAATGATTCTTACAAAACAAATAATATATTCATGATAAAGACAAAAATTAGATAAGCAAATGTATGAAATAGTTTTAAATAGTGTCTGCACGAAAACAATACTTTTTGCCATTCTGAACTTTATGTTGAACTTGTTTCAATATTGTTTCAGAATCTATAATAACTTGATAATCAGATTCCGAAATAACCCTGAAACGACCCTGAAACAAGTTCAGGGTGACGTTGTTCAGGATGACGTTATTCGGAATGACAATATGAGAAAATATTATTTGTTTTAGTGCAGGCACTAAATATATACAATTTATATAATTGAGATTTGTTTATAATTTTTTATCCGCCAGATGCGAATTAATTTTTAACCTGAATAATTCACAAATTCATCCAAAAAGTTTGTAAATTACACATATTCAACAGATTAACAAAGTGATGATTAAAAAATAATTTTCTTATATTTTTTAATTTTGTTTTAATTAAAAAATCCCGAAAGGGATTTAATTTGAATAACCATAGGTGAAACCTATGGTTACAACCTACGTAGTATTCATCTTCAATCCTAAAAGGATTGAACAAAAAACAATAATTATG
>CAZOSY010000232.1:0-4478 GCA_964582565.1 uncultured Bacteroidales bacterium
CTGAACTTTTTTTTGATATATCAGGCAAATTCATAAAAAAAATCACTCCTCTTGAAAAACAAATGCAAGGAGAAGAATTTGATGATGAATAAAATAAATTTTGTAACTGTTTACACATTATATTTATTTTTGTAACTATATATGAACCCACTCCGAAAAGCAGATATTTGTCTATTTGTCATTCTTCACCCCGTTAGATATAAGATTATATAATAATCAATACTCTAACTTAAAATTATCTAACGGGGTAAATTTGTTTCAGAATCTATTGATATTATTGAAATTAGAGATTCCGAAATAATCCTGAAACGAGTTCAGGATGACGTTATTCGGAATGACATAATTTTGTCTTTTTGGAGTGGTCTCATATATGCAAACTAGACTGTTAAATTGTTTACCCCGTGAAATTCTGCAAAGCAGAATATTTCACAGGGGTTAAATTACTCACTGCGTTCGTGAGATCGCTTCGCTAAGTTGCTAAACTTTAAACTGTTACTAAATTTCTATGCAAACAGCAAAAAAAAATATATTATATTATTTTGAGATATTATTATTAATTTTATATTCTTTGTTTCCTGTCAAAGCATATACACAAAAGACCATTAAAATAGAACTTATAAATGCAAACACTTTTGAATTTGACAAAAAAATAGGTAAAGATGTCCGCAGGATGCTCGGGAATGTCATATTTAAACATGATAATATTTTGCTTTACTGCGACAGTGCATATCTTTACAGTAAAACAAACAAGGTTACTGCATTTAGTAATGTGCACATCAAAATTAATGACACCACAGATGTATATGGCGATTTTTTGAATTATAATGGAAACAACAAAATAGCAAAATTACATAAAAACATTAAACTTATTGATAATCAAACAACTCTTACAACAGAGCATCTTATCTACAATATTAAAGATAATAGTTCTAATTACTATAATGGTGGCAAAATCATTGACCCTGAAAATACTTTGACAAGTTTAACAGGTCATTATTATGCTAACACTAAAGAGTTTTTTTTTAAAGATAGTGTTGTCCTTATAAATCCTCAATATACAATAGATTCAGATACTTTGATGTATAATACCATATCTGAAATTGCTTATTTTTATGGACCTACAAAAATAAAAAGCAAAGAAAATATCATTTATTGCGAAAATGGATGGTATGACACGCGTAACGACATTTCTCAATATAATAAAAATGCATATCTTAATAATAATAAACAAATGTTAAAAGGAGATAGCTTATATTATAACAGAACAATGGGCATTGGCAAAGCTTTTAATAACGTCTCAATAACTGATACTGCTCAAAACTTTATTGTTAAGGGAAATTTTGCAGAATATAAAGAAGCAGAAAATATATCTGTAATAACAGATAGCGCACTGTTAATATTAACAGAACAGCCGGACTCTCTGTTTCTACATGCAGACACTATAAAAATTGTCTCTGATACTACGCAATCTGTCAAAGTTGCTCATGCTTTTCATAAGGCAAAATTTTATAAAAATGATATACAGGGAATAGCTGACTCAATTATATATGCTTTCAATGACTCTTTAATAATTATGCATTCAGAACCTGTATTATGGTCGGGCAATAACCAGATAACAGCAGATACTATTAAATTGGAATTGAGCAATAATGAAATAAATATAATGCATCTCTTTAACAACTCTTTTATAATTTCACAACTTGACTCTTTATATTTTAATCAGATAAAAGGGGAGGAGATGACAGGATATTTTATAAATAATAAATTAAAAAAAATATTTGTGCAGGGTAATGCTGAAACAGTATATTTTCTTGTTCAGGAAGACAGCACATTAATTGGAATAAATAAATCAGAATCAAGTAATATGTCTGTTTATATCAATAATGATAATAAAGTAGAAAAGATTACATTTAGATATAAACCGGAAGCTACGCTTTATCCTGAAAAAGAACTATTACAAAAAGAGACATTTTTAAGAAAATTTAAATGGCAACAAAGCAAAAAGCCAAAAAATAAATTAGATATTTTTAAAAATTAATGGGTGTAGATGCTATATTATATATCCCCTACCGGGAATAATTTTTCCTATACCATTTTGTTCTACAATAATTTATCTGCTACGGAGAATTTCTTAGTATCTTATTTATAATATCGTGCCTACGGCACTTTATTTTTACACTCCTTTGTATTCTGTTACCATATTTTCGCCTCTACGAGGCTTTATTTATTATGTATATATTTCTGATTACCAATAATGCTGCCTTTTGTTTATGTGCCAGTTCGTGTCTGAAACACTTCTTGTGTTTAATGCTTTTTATTATTAACTTTTGTTATAAAAACAGCACCATCGGTGCGATATTATGGTAATGTCAATATGCTATGCTTTTGTTATAGCCTCGTAGAGGCGACATTATTAAAATTATTGTTATTCGTAAAATTCAAACACATATTATTCATCAAAATCTATTTTCAAATCGTTTTAATAATTGTAAATATTCTTCCCTAAAAGTTTTTAATTGACAAGAAAAACAGCAACCATTTTGTCTATTATACCTAATATTCGTGTATTTTTTGGCAGAATATTTTATATAGAACTTTTTTATAATATCTAATTGCTCTAATTTTACCCCGTTAAATAATGCGAAGCATTAGAATATAGGATTTTATTTCACGGGTTGAACCTAATCAAAATCTCATCCGCCTAAGGCGAACTAATGACCAATTAGACATTGGGTAATTGGTCATTTTTTAGGTCAATTTAACGTTATAACCTGTTTGGCTCTGGCTTGTTCATCTTGGGTGTCAGTCAGTTTTCCTGCTGGGTCAGGATTTCTGAATTTATAGAAGTCCCCTTAAATCAAAAAAATAATTACTTTATAAATAAATTCTAATAGACCTTATATAACATATCCTATTCTGTTTTTCATTTTTTCGTTCATTTCTTCTTTCATTTTTTCTGTTACATTAGCACGCAATGTATATTCTTCGCCAAATACAGGATTTTCAGTCATAATTTTTTTGTGTTTTAACAAGAATTCTTCCAACCCATATATAACTTTGGCAGGATTTCCTGAAGCCACAGTATTTTCAGGTATATCTGTTGTAACAACACTGGCAGCTCCTATAATTGAATTTTTTCCAATTATAACTCCCGGTAATATTATGCTGCCTGCTCCTATAAATACATTATCTTTTATATCTACTTTTCCTATTTTAGCATAATTAAGATGTATTTTTGTGCTTGCATCATGTGCGAGTATATGCACTCTTGGGGCAAGAGTTACATTGTCTCCAATAGATATATGCCAATAATGGCTATAATCAATTATTACTTCACGTTGTATTTTGCAGTTTTTTCCAATTTTTACTCCTCTTTTTTTAAAATCCTTTACATAATCCTGTTTGTTTAATTTATTATAAAGGAAATTTATTACTTTTTTTATCATAACTTTATGTTTTAAAATTATAAGATATTATTTATTAGTATCAGTTAATGTGAATCAGGATAAAAATTTATCTGTTTTTTTTTCTCAAAATTTGCCTTTTTTCAAACTCTGCCTTAAAAGGTGGGGCTAATAATATATATTCTCCAAAAATTTATAATATTATACTTTTTTTAACTTTGGAATTAGAACAAAACATTAAAAGCAAGAGCATATAAATTCTGTGTTTTGTTTGTTTATGTATAGGACTAACAAACATTGAATGTAAAATATTAATTACAGCATTAAATCTATGATTCACATATATATGGTATTTTGCTATGCCAAAATAAATTTCACTGATAACATCATTTCTTATTTTTTTAGATAATTTTTTATAAATATCCTGTCGTTTGGATAAAAATATTTTTAATCCTGATAACATCACATAATAAGGATTATTTTCCAATTTTATTGAGTTATCACTATGTATAATGTATATAACAGTGTTTTGTTTTAGTTGTAACACAGGATATTCGTTTGCAATAGAGAGCCAAAGCATCATATCTTCATTAACTATAGCATTTTCACTAAATTGATATTTGCTTAATATCTTGTTATGGATACATATCCTTGTTGGATTAACGGGATTTCTGAAGAAATAATCTATTGGATTATTATATAAGTTATGTGTTTGAGGTGTTGTTAGTTTTCCGTTTTTTTGTATTAAATAATTGGAAAAGATAAGAGCAACAGGATTTTTTTTAACAGAGATAAGAGAGTATAATTGTTTTAAATGTTCATTTTTATATATATCATCGCTATCCAAAAAGCATATATATTTTCCTTTTGCATTATTAATACCATTGTTTCGTGCAGCACTTCGTTCTTTATGTTGTTGGTAAATATATTTAATCCTTGTATCTTTAAAAAATGTAACAATTTCTTTTGTGTTGTCTGTTGAGCCGTCATCAACGATTATAAGTTCCCAGTTAGTATATGTTTGATTAATAACACTATTTATTGCTTTGGGCAAGAAAACAGCTCTGTTGTAAG
>CAZOSY010000233.1:0-4455 GCA_964582565.1 uncultured Bacteroidales bacterium
AATGATATTTTGCAGCCACTTGTAATAAAAAGTAATTATTAGAACTCCCCTTATAGATTAATACCGACTGGTTATCATGTAACGGAAAATAATTTTTTTTAATACCAAACCGCTTTCAACTAAGCGAAAATAAAATTTCGCAAGTTTCAGTCGTTCGGCATTATATAAATATTTTTTTAAATCCGCCTAAAGCGGAATAGCAATTTGGTATAAGTATTTATTCCGATAAATACCGTAGAATATTATGATTACACAAATTCCAATTAATATTATCACTATACAGGATGATGGATGTCATTTGATGATTGAAATATTAATAAATGACAAGAAAGCAAGTATGCTAATTGATACAGGAGCATCAAAGACCGCGTTTGATATAAAAAAAATAAAAAAATTTATTCCTGATATACATAAAAATGATTTTGAACTAATTGATAAAACTTCTACAGGAATAGGAACAAATTCTTTGAAAAGTTATATAATAGTTTTAAAAAAAATAAAAATATCTAACTTTATCTTAAAAAATTATAAAGCAGTTGTTATTAATATGCAACATATAAACGAATCATATTCCAAACTAAACCTTCCTTTAATTGACGGAATACTTGGCGGCGATTTGCTTATGCAACAGAATGCAGTAATTGATTATAAAAATAAAATTCTTAAAATCAAATATTAACACCCTAACCTGGACAAGCCAGAGCCAAACAGGTTATACGTTAAATTGACCTAATTTCTAATTTTTAATTGACCTAAAAAATGACCAATTACCCAATGTCTAATTGGTCATTAGTCCGCCTAAGGCAGATGAAATTTTGAAAACTATTGGTATTTGGGATTTGATTAGGTTAATTAGGTCAATTAGAGCAATTAGAAATTATAAAAAAGTTCTATCAGGCAGTTGCCTGATTCTGCCAAAAAATACACGAATATTATAAATAACACACTAATAGTTTATTTAGATAAAATAACAAAAAATATATATATCTTTGCAATAATTAGTCATTTATGTTTTTTCTTTTTGTTCATATTGAAATAAAAAAAAGTAATAAGAATTGAAAAAAATATTATCATATTTTGTATTTGTTTTAATTGTATCTGCTAATTATAATTTAAAAGCACAACAAATACCTGTTAAAAAATCTGAACATATTGAAACAATTAATGGAGAGAAATATTATATACATATTATTCAGGAACATCAAACATTATATTCTATTTCTAAGACATATTCTGTACCAATTGAAGATATAATAAAAGCTAATCCCGAAGCAAAAGAAGTTATCCATCCCAATCAAAAATTAAAAATTCCTGTAAAAAAGATAAAAAATACTGAGTATGTAAACAAACAAGAAAATATAGATAATACAGAAAAAGAGTTAAAAGAAAAAAATAAAATACCAGAACAAAAAAAATCTGATAAAGCAGAATCAGATACAACAAAAAACAAGAAAAAATTTATTTATTATACTGTTAAGAAAAAAGATAATCTTTATCGTATATCAAAGAAATATTCTGTTGGTATTGATGAGATAAGGGTTGCTAATCCTGATTTAGGCGAAAACTTAATAACAGGTCAGATAATTAAAGTACCATTAAAAGAAAAATATAAAAAAGGCATAATATCTGCTATTTTTAAAGGTAAATCAAAGGAAAAAATAACAAAGGAACCTGAAATTAAAAAAGACACATCAAAAGTCATAGAAAAAATTCCTGAATATTCTTGCGATGCCCCCATATTAGATTCTGTTTATAATGTAGCTTTAATGTTGCCTTTTTATCTTGATGATATAAACGAGATAAAAGTAGATGATGAATTTGAAATAAAAAACCCTTTGAATTACAAATCTTTTACTTTTATTCAGTTTTATGAAGGAGTACTTATGGCTGTTGATTCATTAAAAAAACAAGGATTATCTGTTAGGTTGTATGTATATGACATTGATGAAGATAGTATGAGTATAAAAAAATTACTCAGGGATTCCTCTTTTAAGGATATAAATCTTATAATAAGCGATAAAGACCTAATAATAGGACCTGTTTTTAGAAAAAATCTTGAACTAATTGCAGAATTTGCCAAAAAATATAATATTAACATTGTCTCTCCTTTATCTTCTTCTGATGGTGTATTAAAAGAAAATCCTCATGCATTTAAGATAATTCCTTCAAAATATACCAAATCAAAGGAATTAGCAAAATTTATTGTAAATAAATATAAAGAAGATAATATAATTATTGTCAGTAATACTAAAGAAAACAGTAAAATTTCTGAAATATTTAATAAAGATTTAAGTCAGACCCTAAAAAATATTGATACCTTAAATAATTTTAAATATGTATTTTTTGATAAGATTGGGATAAATGGTTTTAAAAAAATTATGTCAAAAGAAAAAAATAATATATTAATTACTTTATCAGACAATCAGGCATTTATTTCTAATTATGTGCGGGAATTAGATAAGATAAGAGAGAAAAATGACTATAAAATTACATTGTTTGGAATGGATACATGGGTATTATTTAACAGAATAGAAATAGAATATTTTCAAAATCTTGATTTACATTTATTTTCTTGTTGTTTTATTGATTATGATGATAATAATGTTAAAAATTTTATCTTTCATTATCGTTCAATATATAAGACAGAGCCAGATAAATATGCTTTTATGGGATTTGATATAGCATATTATTTTTTAAATGCTTTGATGAAATACGGAAAAAATTTTGATAAATGTATATCAAATACCGAACTGTCGCATTATCCAGGCACTCAAACCGTTTTTGAATTTAAAAAATACGATAATAATGGATTTGAAAATACTTATCTGAATATTTATAAATATGAGGATTATAAATTGATTGATATCAGAAAAGATATTTCTAAGACAAAAGGATTATAAGCACTTGTTTTTAACTTTATGTCAATATTATTTAGTATAAAAACTTTGTTGTATTTCGTTTTTAATATAACTTATAGCAATAGAATTAGGTAATTTTTCTGTTTTTACTGTTGTTTGCAAAATCGTTTGACTTAAATCTTTCCCTGCGGCTTTATCATCAAGTTTTGAAGCAACCTCATTTATAAGTTTTGTCATTTCTTCTTTTGCTTTTTTTATCAACTCCCACGATTTAGAAGATATATATATTTGTTGTGATAAGTTATGTTCAAATTCCTCACGAATAGTTTGTATAAGAGCTACATGAAATTGTTTTGCTGTCATATCTTTTTGATAAGTTCTGAAAATCAAACTGTTAGGTGAAATCCTTTCTAAAAACAAGACAACTCTTTCATAAGCCTGCAAACGGATGGCTGTTATTTCTCCTTTATCATCTTTATTAAAAAATTGCTGTTTTATCCTAAAATCAGCTTCTACAATAGATTTTCTGACTTTGAGTTCGTTTATCAAAAAATTCTTTATTAAAAAATATGCTGTTGCAAAAACAACTAATGATGGCAAGGTATATTTTAAAATTTCTGATATTTCTTTCATTATAATTTAAGTTTAGTGAAAAATGCAAACTTACATAAAATTTTTTTCCTAAAGGAAAAAAATATGAATAACTCCGTATTTGTTCAATCCTTTTAGGATTGAAGATGAATACTACGTAGTTTGTAACCATAGGTTTCACATTTGGTTATTTACCCCGTTGGATATTATCCTACGGGGTGAAAATTAAATCCCTTTCGGGATTTTTTATTTAAAACAAAAGTAAAAAATATTATTTTTTACTCTATTTTTGTTACAAAATTTTAGCTGACTAAAAGTGAACTGATATATTGTCTGTAATTTTTAAATTTACCAACATAAATGCCTCTTATATTAAAAAAACAAATAAACACAGATACGCAATTAGCCGTTTGGGAAATAACAGAGACCACTGATTATTTTTTGTCAAAATTAATACTTGATAAAACAGAATCTGATATTTTTAAAAATTTTAAAAGCGATTTGCGTAGAAAACATTGGCTAAGCTATCGCTTGCTAATTAAAGAATTACTGAATTTAAAAATAAATTTTAATATTATTTATGATAAATATAACAGACCTTATTTCACAAACTCTTCTTTAAATTTATCTGTATCACATTCAGGAAAATACTCTGCTGCAATTATTAGTAAGACAAAAAAGACAGGAATTGATATTGAAAAAATTCATATCAGAATAAAAAAAATAACCAATAAATTTATGAGTAAAGAAGAACAAAATCAAATAAAACATTCAGATAAATTGGAATATTTATATATATACTGGTGTGCAAAAGAAGCTCTTTATAAACTATTTGGAAAGAAAAATTTAATGTTTAAAAAAAATATAATTATATCTCCATTTATTTATAAAAATACAGGATTTATTAAAGGGAAAATAAAATTAAATAATTTTGAACAAACCTATACATTATCCTATAAAAAATTTGATGATTATATGTTGGTATATGTTGTAAATTAAAATCTGA
>CAZOSY010000234.1:0-4441 GCA_964582565.1 uncultured Bacteroidales bacterium
TGAGTGCGACTACTATACCCTATACCTTTATACCATATACCCTTATACCTAAATAATAATAAAAATTTTATACCTATACCTCGTTGGATCAGGCATCTCGGTCAGGCGCCCGACTGATGCCTGACGGGGTGAATAATTACATAATCTATTATGGGAAAAATTATCAGTTTCTTAGTTAGAAATATACCAAGAAAATATCTTATCAGATTTAGTTTTTTGTTTAGCAGATTAATTCGTATATTTTATATTGGCAATAAAGTAGAATGTCCTATATGTGGAGGACATTTTAAAAATTTTTTACCTTATGGCGTTAAAGGACGCAGGAATGCTCTCTGCCCTAAATGTTTATCTCTTGAACGACACAGATTACTTTGGCTCTTTCTGAAAAACAAAACAAACTTTTTTACTGAAAATCTTAAAGTATTACATGTAGCACCAGAGCAACCTGTTTATAAGAAGTTTAGAAAAATGAAAAATCTTGTCTATACAACAGCAGATTTAAATTCTCCCATTGCAGATGTTAAATTAGATATACAAAATATCCCTTTTGATGATGATAGCTTTGATGTAGTAATTTGCAATCATGTATTAGAACATGTTAAAGATGACAAAAAAGCTATGTCTGAAATATTTAGAATTTTAAAAAAAGATGGATTTGCTCTGTTACAAGTGCCTATTGATGTAAACAGAAAAAAAACTTTTGAAGACCCAACAATTACTGACCCTAAAGAGAGAGAAAGATTATTTTGGCAAAAAGACCATCTTAGATTATATGGAATGGATTATGCTGATAAACTTAGAAATTACGGATTTACTGTAAAAGAAGAAAAATATACACAAGAAATAGGTAAAAAATTAGTTGATAAATATAGATTGTTTAATAATGAAGTTGTATATCTATGCAAAAAATAATTTGATTTATTATGACATTTTCAATTATCACTCCTGTATATAATTGCTCAAACCAAGTGAGAGAATATCTTGAAAGTTTATCCAAACAAACTTACAAAGATTTTGAAGTGATAATTGTTGAAGATGGCGATAAAGACAGAAGTGATAAAGTTGTCCAATCTTTCTCTGACAAACTTAATATCAAATATTTTTATAAACAAAATACAGGTGTCAGCTTTCGCAGAAATTATGGTATCACTCATTGTTCCGGAGATTATTTTATCTTTTTTGACTCTGATTGTATAATCCCAAATCATTATATGGAGCTGATAAATAATGAGTTAAGCAATGATTTTGTTCACGCTTATGGCGGACCAGATAAAGCCCATCAATCATTTTCAACAATGCAGAAAGCCGTAAGCTATTCTATGACTTCTTTTTTTACAACAGGCGGTATAAGAGGCGGAGAAAAAAAAATTGATAAATTTTATCCAAGAAGTTTTAATATGGGATTTTCAAAAAAAGTGTTTGAAACTACTAATGGCTTTCCCGAAATAGCTATGAACCCAGGCGAAGATATGATTTTAAGTATTGAAATTGTTAAAAAAGGATTTAAAACAAAATTAATAAGAGATGCTTTCGTGTTTCATAAAAGAAAAACTAATCTTAAAAAATATTTCAGACAAATATATAAATTCGGTTTTGTGAGATATCCAATATCTTTACTATATCCCGAGACCTTTAAAATATTTTTTATATTCCCAGCATTGTTTGTATTTGGAAATATAATTTTAATTTTACTGGCAATATTTGTTCATTATTTATTTTTAATCCCGATTTTATTGTATATATTTACTGTTTTTATAGATTCTTTTATAAAAAATAAAAATCTAAAAATAGCGTTATTGTCTGTTATAACAAGTTTTATACAATTGTTTGGTTATGGACTTGGCTTTTTTATTGCTTTATGCAAAAGAATTATGTCAGGCAAAGAAAAATTTTTATATAAAGCAAAGAAATTTCACGATTAAATGAAGCATAATAAGTATGAATATTATTAACTTATAAATTATTTAACAGGTAAAATTATAAAAATATGAAAAAAGATATGGATGTTGTTATATTATGCGGTGGTAAGGGTTCAAGATTAAGTGAAGAAACAGTAAGAAAACCTAAACCAATGATTGAAATAGGAGGAATTCCAATATTATGGCATATTATGAAAATATATAGTCATTTCGGATATAAACATTTTATCCTTGCTTTAGGTTATAAAGCAAGCTATATAAAAAATTATTTCTATAACTTACGAATAACAAGTAGCGATTTTACTCTTAACCTGAACCCGAAACAAGAACCTGAGTTTTTTAATTCGCCTGAAGAAAAAAACTGGGAGATAACATTTGTTGATACAGGAGAAGATACTCTTAAAGGCGGAAGAATTAAAATGCTTGAAAAATATATAAAATCAGATAACTTTCATCTGACTTATGGAGATGGCGTAAGTGATGTGAACATAAAAAAATTAGTTGATTTTCATAATTTTCATAATAAAACAGGAACTGTTACTGCTGTCCATCCGCCTTCAAGATTTGGAGAAATTTCCTTAAAAGGAGATAATGTTATAGATTTTGAAGAAAAACCTCAAATGGATTCAGGATATATTAATGGCGGTTTTTTTGTTTTTAATAAAAAAATTATGTCATATCTTACACCGGATAAAAATTGTGATTTTGAGTTTGGCCCTCTCCAAAAACTTTCTAACGACAGACAATTAAAAGCTTTTAAGCATGATGGATTCTGGCAATGTATGGATAATATAAGAGAAAGAAACTATCTTAATGATTTAATTGTAAATAATAATGCACCATGGATAAAAAAATAAGGAGATAAAATATTCATGACTAAAGAGAATTAAAAATGTATCAGTCGGGCGCCTGACCGAAACAATTATATATCAACAAATTACAAAAATATAAATACATAAAAAATTATGTTTGACAATATTTATAAAAACAAAAAAGTTATTATTACAGGTAACACCGGCTTTAAAGGAAGCTGGATAACTCTTTGGCTCTTGAAATTAGGCGCTAAAGTTTATGGTATCTCTAAAGATATTCCTACAGAACCATCAATTTTTAAAGAACTTGATTTACAAAATAAGATAACTTATTTTCAAAACGATATAAGAGATTTATCTTGTATAAAAAAAATTGTAAACGATGTAAAACCCGACTTTTTATTTCATTTAGCTGCCCAAGCTATTGTCTCACGTTCATACAATGACCCTATTGAAACGATTTCTACCAATGTATTAGGCACAACTAATATTTTAGAATCTTTGAGAAATTATAATAAAAAATGCTTTGCAATAATAATTACAAGTGATAAATGTTATGATAATGTAGAATGGTTATGGGGATACAGAGAGTCAGACAAATTAGGAGGGAAAGATATTTACAGCGGCTCAAAAGCTGCTGCTGAAATGGTTATAAAATCATATTATCATTCTTTCTTTAAAAAAGAAAATTCTAATATTAGAATTGCATCTGTGAGAGCAGGAAATGTTATTGGTGGTGGCGACTGGGCTATAGACAGAATTATTCCTGACTGTGTCAGGGCTTGGAGCAAAAATAAATCAGTAGAAATAAGAAATCCATACTCTACAAGACCATGGCAACATGTATTAGAACCTGTCAGCGGATATTTGGCTCTCGGAGCAAAACTTTATAAAGATAATAGTTTGAACGGAGAAAGTTTTAACTTTGGTCCTTTCTCACATTATAATCATACAGTTATAGAGATAATAAAGGACTTAAGTAAATACTGGAATAAAAACAAAAAATCAGAACTGTATAAAATAACCCGTTCTCCTAAATTTCACGAGGCAGGTCTTCTTAAACTTAACTGTGATAAAGCATTAATACATCTTAAATGGGTGCCTGCTTTAAATTATGAAAAATTAATAGAATTTACCGGCTTATGGTATGTTAATTTTTATTTGAACAACATTAATATGTTTGATTTTACTTTGTCGCAGATAAATGAATATGAAAAAATTGCTTATAATAAAGAAATTCAATGGACAAAATAAATATACAGGGAGTACTTCTAACACCATTAAAAAAAATATATAATCCCAAAGGCGATGTGTTTCATTGTATGAAAAAAAAAGATAATGGCTTTGCCGGCTTTGGAGAAGCTTATTTTTCAACTGTCATTTTTAATGATGTTAAGGACTGGAAAAAACATACTAAAACAACTTTAAACCTAATTGTCCCTGTTGGAAAAATCAAATTTGTTTTGTATGATGACAGAGAAAATAGTATTTCAAAAAATCAATTTTTTGAAATTGAACTTTCAAAAGACAATTATAAAAGATTAACTGTCCCGCCTAATATATGGATGAGTTTTAAAGGCATTGGTAATAACTTAAACCTATTATTAAATATTGCTGATATTGAACACAATCCTGAAGAATTTATAAGATTAAAACCAAATGAAATTAAGTATAATTGGTAAAATATAGGTTCAAAGAAAATAATAGGGG
>CAZOSY010000235.1:0-4439 GCA_964582565.1 uncultured Bacteroidales bacterium
CGCCTGCTGTATATTTTATAAAGTTTATCTCTGATAGTTTTATAAAAACAGATAAGATTTATAAAAAATAGATAAAATTTATCGTAATCTTTTTACAAACCCATAGTACAAGTTATAATTCAGAAAATTGTTTTAGTTTGGAAATTGTCTGTAATGGATTTTTAGAAGAGAAGACGCAATTACCTGCAACCAAAATATCAGCACCTGTATGTATTAGTTTTAGATAATTATCTAAATTAACACCCCCATCAATTTCAATAAGAGCAGAAGCATTTTTTTGGATTATAAGTTGTTTGAGTTTTGAAATTTTAGAATAAGTATTTTCTATAAATTTTTGTCCGCCATATCCAGGATTGACAGACATAAGTAGTACTAAATCCAAATCCTGAATTATATCTTCCAATAAATTAATATTAGTATGAGGATTAAGGGCTACTCCGGCTTTTATTCCCAAAGATTTTATTATAGAAATTGAACGGTGCAAATGCTTACAAGTTTCATAATGTACTGTTATAATATCTGCGCCAACATTTTTAAACTGTTGAATATATCTATCAGGGTCAATAATCATTAAATGGATATCCAAAGGTTTTTTGGCATATTTATCAATATGTTTTATCACAGGAAAACCAAAGGATATATTAGGAACAAAAACGCCATCCATAACATCTATATGAAACCAGTCGGCTTTACTTTTATTAATTATTTCAATATCATACTTTAGATTTGAAAAATCAGCTGATAACAAAGAAGGTGCTATTAAATGAGACATTTATATTGGAGTTAAGATTTTTATTTTTTCATAAGTCCTGAAACAGATTATTTTTTGAATATAGTTTTAACTTATCAGAACATATTTAGCCCAAGTATGTTTTAAGTATCTTACTTCTTGAAGTATGTTTTAATCTTCTTATAGCTTTTTCCTTAATTTGGCGGACACGTTCACGTGTGAGGTCAAATTCTTCAGCAATTTCTTCAAGTGTCATAGGATTAACACCATTAAGGCCAAAATACAATCTTACAACATCTGCCTCACGGTCTGTAAGAGTAGAGATAGCTCTTTCTATTTCTTTCTGAAGAGATTGATACAACAGACCTGTTTCCGGTGTTGATATATTATCACTTTTAACCACGTCATACATATTTATTTCTTCTCCTTCTATTAAAGGAGCATCCATTGACACATGGCGTCCGGCATTTCTGGTAGATTCTTTTACTTCGCGGTTGGTAACTTCCAGTAAATCTGCTATTTCATCATTATTTGGTGTTCTTTCATATTTTTGTTCAAGTTTAGCATAAGCTTTGTTTATCTTGTTAATAGACCCTATTTTATTAAGTGGCAGGCGAACTATACGGGATTGCTCGGCAAGTGCCTGAAGAATTGACTGTCTAATCCACCATACAGCATAGGAGATAAATTTAAAACCTCTTGTCTCATCAAATCTCTTGGCAGCTTTTATTAGTCCGAGATTACCTTCGTTGATAAGGTCAGGTAAAGATAATCCTTGATTTTGATATTGTTTAGCTACTGATACTACAAAACGCAGATTGGTTTTTGTAAGTTTCTCTAATGCCATTTGATCTCCCTGATGAATCTTTTGTGCTAATATAACTTCTTCATCAGCAGAAATAAGATCTACCTTTCCTATCTCCTGAAGATATTTATCAAGGGAAGCTGTCTCCCTGTTAGTTACTTGTTTAGTGATTTTTAGCTGTCTCATATAATTAGCTGGGTAATTATGAAAATTACATATAAAAAAGCAATTTATTTACGGTAAACAGAAAAAAAAGTTACAATTTTATTTATGTCTTTGGCAATAAAACTTTTCTTGATAATCTCATTTTTCCTGTTGCTTTATCAATATCAATAATCTTAACTTCAATTTTTTCTCCAAGTTTTAATACGCTTTCAACATTTTTAATACGAGTCCAATCAATCTCTGATATATGTAAGAGCCCTTCTTTGCCTGGTAATATTTCTACAAAAGCACCAAAAGTTGTAATATTTTTTACAGTTCCTTTATATACTTCACCTATTTTAGGTACTGCTACAATATTTTTTATTTTAGATATAGCTAAATCTATTAAACCTTTTCTTTCAGAAATAATTTCAACAATACCCAAATCATTTTCTTCGTCTATTGTAATTGTTGTATTAGTTTCCTCTTGTATTCCCTGTATTATTTTACCTCCTGGACCTATAACTGCTCCAATAAATTCTTTAGGAATAGGTATTCTTATAATTCTTGGTGCAAAAGGTTTATAGTCCTTTCGTGGTTCAGAAATAGTTTGTTCCATTTCTGCAAGTATATGTAATCTTCCTTCGCGTGCCTGATTAAGGGCTTCATATAAGACACTATAAGGCAATCCATCTACTTTGATATCCATTTGGCAGGCAGTTATTCCATCTTTTGTCCCGGTTACTTTAAAGTCCATATCTCCAAGATGGTCTTCATCACCCAAAATATCAGAAAGAATAGTATAATCGTCTGTTTCTTTATCAATAATCAAACCCATGGCAATACCTGATACAGGTTTTGCTATCTTAATACCTGCGTCCATCAAAGCAAGTGTTCCACCACAGACAGTTGCCATAGAAGATGAACCATTTGACTCAAGAATATCAGAAACAATTCTAATAGTATATGGATTATCTGTTCCCTTTGGAAGAAGATTTTTTAAAGCTCTCAGGGCTAAATTTCCATGACCTATTTCTCTACGACTTACACCACGATTAGGTTTAACTTCGCCTGTTGCAAAACCTGGGAAATTGTAATGTAATAAAAATTTGCTTTTCCCTTGAAAAACAGCTCCATCAACAATTTGTTCACTCATTTTGCCTCCTAATGTAACAGTAACTAATGCCTGAGTTTCTCCTCTGGTAAAAATAGCAGAGCCGTGTGCAGAAGGTAAAGGATTTACTTCACACCATATTGGCCGTATTTCATCAGGTTTACGTCCATCTAAACGAATTTTCTCTTTTAAGACAAATTTTCTTACAGCATTTTTTTCAACATCATGAAAATAACGATTGACTAAATCTGTTTTGGTATCTTTATCTTGGTCAGACAATGTTTCAATAAAATTTTCTTTTATTGTATCAAAAGCATTTGTTCGTTCCTGTTTATCTTTAATTTCTGATGCTACAACATCATAACATTTATTGTATGTAGATTTTTCAATAGTTTCTTTTAATTCTATATCATTATTTTCATGACAATACTCTCTTTTTGTTTTGCCTGTTGCTTCAGATAATTCTATCTGTGTTTTACACTGAACCTTAATAGCTTTATGAGCAACTTTAATTGCTTCAATAATGTCTGTTTCCGGAACTTCTTTCATTTCACCTTCTACCATTAATATATTATCCATAGAAGAAGCTACTATAATATTTAAATCTGCTTTTTCTGTTTCAGAAATATTAGGATTTATAATAAATTCTCCATTAATTTTAGCAACTCTAACTTCTGATATAGGACCATTAAATGGTATATCAGAAACAGATATAGCTGATGATGCTGCCAATGCAGCCAATACATCAGGAGCAACATTTTCTTCTCCTGATATTAATTGTATTTGTACCTGAATTTGAGCATGAAAATCATCCGGGAATAATGGTCGCAAAGCTCTGTCAACGAGTCGGGAAATCAGCACTTCATAATCAGATGGTCTGGCTTCTCTCTTAAAAAATCCACCTGGAAATCTGCCAAGAGAAGCATATTTTTCTTTATAATCAACAGAGAGTGGTAAAAAATTAACTTCTTGATCAGCTTCCTTATTCGCAACAACAGTAGCAAGCAACATAGTATCACCCATAGTAACAAGTGCAGAACCATCAGCCTGCTTAGCTAACCTGCCTGTTTCTATAGAAATTTTCCTGCCATCTTCTAAATTAAAAAATTTTGTAATACCTATTTTTGACATAATATTATAATATTAGATTTTGTAAAAAAAATATATCAGGCAGTCTCGCCTGATTGAATATTAGAATTAATTTTATCCTAAGTTGAGCAATAGTAACGAAGCAAACTATCACTCAATTTGGGTTTATATTATTTACTGATAATTAGGACTTGTTGAAAAAGTTAAAATTCGGACTAAGTTCATATTTTGATTTTATTTTTATCCACAACTTGAAAATTAGAGTATCAATCTGGCGAATAACTGAACTGATATTCAAATAGTTTAAAGATTTTTTATTTATCAGTTACCCCCGCCATTTATGGTGGGAAATCAAGTAAAGACGAATATCCTTTATCATTACTAATTATGGACTTTAGCCCCAAAAATTATATCTATATCAATAATTAATATACACTATCTAAAAATTTAAGACTAATTGTATATAAAAAAGACAACTATTTAGTGTTTGTCCATAATGTCTAATTTCTTCGTTATGCTTGTCTTTCAAATCAGTCATTTACAAAAGTAAACTCCTG
>CAZOSY010000236.1:0-4396 GCA_964582565.1 uncultured Bacteroidales bacterium
GGATAATACCGCCTGTGTAATCCCAGAGTATATTTCCATCATCATCTTTTTGGCAGGTAGTAATTCCACAGCGGGCATTTTCTATAGTAGCACCATTTTCAAGTTGTATAACTCCCTGATATTCAGGTCTTTGCATTTCGTTTTTGTTGCCCCAAAGTTCTATGCCTTGCCACATAATAGATTGTTCGCAATTATCAACAGAAGTAAAAACAGAATTATCTAATACAAGTTTAGCACCTGATTCTATTATTAATTTTTTATTACTATTAAACTTAAATTTTAAGCTTTTTATGTTTACTTCTTTACCAGAAGGAATTTTTACATCTTCATTTATTAATATCTCTCCATCAATACTCTGAAATGGATTATTTCCAATGCCGGGTGACCATGTCCATATAGGATTTTGGTCAAAATCCTGTTGTGAGGGCCATGTATCATAATAAATATGTTCAATACAACACTGTTGATCAACTGTGTTATAATATGATACATAATCGCTGCCATCTATCTGGTCAGCAAAAAGGAGTATTTTGGATTCATCTTTACCATAATTATTATAATCATGAGAAAAATACACTTTATTAATCTCATCAGAAAATACAGATTCTATCCATGCTGATGAACTTAAATTAAGACGTGATATACCTCCAACTGTTTCATCTTCATTTGAATATAAAAAATATAAATTACCATCTCTGCCTAATTCTATTTCAGAATATTGATAACAAGAGGCATCATTGGACTTACCCTGTAAATTTAAATAATTCCAATTGTCACTATTTTTTTCTTCTACCTTATAATATACATTGTTTTGTCCTGTATATGTTACATATAAGTCACCATCAGGAGTAAATTCAATACCTTTGATACGTTCTATAAAATCAGGATCAAGATTAGATGTGGACTTTGGCAAAGTATATTCATCTGTTTCTATAACATTTAAACTATTATAATCTATTTTAATCTGTTTTACTTTTGCATCACTGATATTGGAACCACCGTAACATAAGCCAGCAGCCACTTCATAGTAATAACCAGAAACACTTCCTAATTTTATTACTTCCATCTCAGTAGAATATTGTGCATGGATAATATTAGCATTAGTATTTAATGGTAATAATCCAATTTCTTCTTGATTAAGAGGATTAATATCTATGTTTCCTGTATTATCTATATTAAAGATATATAGAGCATTATAATACCGTAGAAATAATAAATAATTGTCGTATTCCTCTCTGTATTCTGATATTGCAATATCTCTGTTTGAAAAATTGTCACAAGATATATGATAAGGAGAATTTTCAGTTATTTCTATTGGCTCAGATAATACAATTTTGTTTTCATTATAATATTCTAATGTTCTGTAATATACTGAACTTGCATAACCACCATGGCATTACCATCAAAAAAAGAATAAGCGAGTCCATATTTATAGCATTCACCATATATAGGAAAAACAACTATTTCAGGATCTAATAAAACACCTTTTAAAGCACCATTACTTTCTGTCATGAATCTGTTTATACTTGAACCATCTATAAAATCGCCATAAATCCCATCATATAAATATGAAAAGAGATCATATATTGGCGGTTCATCAGGATATTCTGGATCATACTTAAAAAATGCTTCCCCATATCTGTTATAAATATTATTATCAACAATAAAAAATAATAAATTACCATCTTTATCGTGAACAATATTTTGTGCAAACATGGGGGTGCTGTCCGAGGTATTTTTCGTTCATTAATGAAAGTGCAATGTGTAGATCTTCTTCTTTATGAGGGTCTCCTTGCGTATTAGGATCAATAAAAAATGTATGAACAGGAAGTTCGGTTATTACGGGATTAACCGGATCAACAAAATTGATTGACTTTGAGCCAGTCGGATTTGGAGCTACATCGCCCGGAATTGGCAGAATCATAGATTGATTTTGTGCGTTTAGATGCAATGAAATCAATAATACTGCTGTAAGCAGTAATGCTAATTTTACTTTATAGGTGTTTTTCATAATTACTTACTTTTTAATTATTATTTTTTTATTTATTAATAAATTATTACTTTGTATATTAACAATATAAAAGCCGTTGGGTGCATTAAGTATTTCTATTCTTGCTGTTTTGTTTTGACCGAATAATCCGTTTTTAGAGTAAACAAGACGTCCGCTTATGTCAAAAATGCTCACCATTAAATCCTTATTTTCTGTATTATCAATTTCAATATTAAATACTCCATTGTTGGGATTAGGAAAAACTTTACAATATTTCTGAGATTTGTAAATTTTCTGGAAACCTATAATTCCAAGCTCATTGGTTTTTATCAGGAAAGCATCATAGTTGCCTCCATAACTGTTTGTATATCCGGAAATAATATAACCGTTATCTGAGGTTTGTTTAACAGAACTGCCCCATTCATCGCCAGCTCCACCAAACGTTCTTGTCCAGAGTGTATCACCATTAGCATCTGTCTTTATCAGATATACATCCCAACCACCAGCGCCATAACTTTCTGTATATCCCGTAATAATAAAACCACTATCAATTGTTTTCTGCACTGTGCCTCCCCAGTCATCTGCAATTCCACCATAGGTTTTCATCCATAACTCATCTCCATCAGCATTTAGTTTCATTAAAAAAATATCAAAACCACCCTGTCCGTAGCTTTTAGTTGTACCTGAAATAATATAACAATTATCGTTTGTTAAGCAGGCAGAGAAAGCCTGGTCGTCATCTGTACCCCCATATGTTTTTGTCCATATTGTATCACCGTCATTATCTGTTTTAATAATAAAACAGTCTCTTGAAGTATTATTACCAACATTAGATGTTGAACCAGTAATTAAATATTCATTTAAGTTTGTTTCAATTATATCAAAACCATAGTTTGCAGTATTTTTATAATACATATTTTCCCATAATGTATCCCTATTTACATTGATTTTGATGACATATATGCTGTTGAAAACAGGACTATAACTCATAGTACTGCCAACAATTAAGGCTATTGTGTCATTTGATTGAACACCACCAAAACCACAATCTTCATCAACACCACCATAAGTTTTTGTCCAGATAGTGTCTCCATTATTTTGTATTTTCACCGCATAAACATCGCAACTTCCATTACCAAAACTTGAAGTCTCACCAACAATTAAATATTTGTTGCCATTTGAACTTAGTAATATACTAGCTTGGTCATCGCCAATTCCACCATAAGTTCTTGTCCATAGTGTATCTCCATTTTCGTCGGTTTTAATCAAATAAATATCTCTTCCTCCGGCTCCATAGCTTTCAGTATGTCCGGCAATTAAATACCCGCCATCATCAGTTTGCAACACGCTGCTTCCACCGTCGTTTTCTACTCCGCCATAGTGGCGTTGGAACATAATTTGCGCAACTACCGCCTGCGTTACAAGTAAAAAAAAGATGAGTAAAATATTTTTTGTTTTCATAGTTTTATGTTTTTAAAGTTAAAAAATAAATATACAAAAAATTGGTCAATAAAAAAAGTGTAAATATAATAAAAAAAAGTGGTTTAAGCAAAAAAATTATTAAATTTTAAAAATATTTTTTTTATGGTTTTTAACTCATATTACAAATTTATTTATATCTGTCCGTCTAAAGCGGAGCAATAGTTACAAACTGTTGCTGTTTTTCAGGCACAAGTTACAAACTTGCGCCATCTGGTAAAATTTTTCAATATTTTATAATTTTTTGTGTCTTCAGTATTTCACTCTTATCGTTAATAATAAGAAAATAAATACCGGGATTAAGATTTTTTAGGTTAAGTGTAGTTTGATTACCAATACATTTTTTATGATAAATTAATTGTCCAATGGGACTGTAAATTTTGTATTCACAAGAGTTATGATTATTAATATTTGTTATTGTAATATAATCAGAAAAAGGATTAGGAGTAACTATAATTTTGGAATCAATTTGATTTTCTTCATTTAATCCGTCTGGTTTTTCACATTGTCCATAAATATAAATGGGATTCTTATTTATATACCCATAATTACCTTCATAATAGATTGTATCATCATAACTCATACAATATAACCATTTACCACCTAACGGTTGGAATATATTATTATAAAATCCTTCAATGACACATCCAATTTTTTCTATCCAAATTAGAGGGGATGGCTCATAATTGGAATAAATTGAATCTATAGCTTGATTGTTGCTCATATACATTCTCTTTAGTAAATATGGTCCTGCAGTTACATAATTAACGGAATCTACATAAAAATCTATTAACTTATCATACGAATATTTATAATAAACATTTTTTATTGTATCACCGGAGTTCTTGCTAAAATCTCTAATAACATATTCGTTTGTTGAATCTTTTGGTATATAATAAGTTACACCATTTGTATCACTTCTGTATG
>CAZOSY010000237.1:0-4360 GCA_964582565.1 uncultured Bacteroidales bacterium
TTTTACGCGTCCTTACCCTCACCTTCCCAACATAACGAAGTTGTCATTCCGAACGGAGTGAGGAATCTACTATTATAAGTTCTAATTCTATTTTTAGTCGGACACTAATAAATAGAGTTATAAATACCAGATGGCGCAAGTTTGTAATACCGATTAGCATTCTACAATATAATTTTAGTTCGCTATGCTTCTAAAATTATGTAGAATGTCTGTCGGCATTATACATTGGTATTATGCCGATGCAGTTCAAAAATAATTTCATAAACAAAGTGCAATGAAATTATTTTTCGTAACGCATATCGGTGTAACCTGTGCCTGAAAAATAAAAAAAACTTATAAAAAATTTTGATATTAATATTTTTTTTATTTAATTTAGCATATTAATTCTAAAATTATAAAATTATGAAAACTTTACTAAAAATAATTTTTACACTTTTTATTTTGCAATTTACAGTTTGTATTTCTGTTTTTTCTCAAAACCTGGTGCCTAACCCGAGCTTTGAGGATACTGTAGCATGCCCTTGCTTTAATAGCTCTTTACATTTAGCAAATGGCTGGATTGTTAATATTAACAGTGTAGATTATTTTAACTCTTGTTGTAAAGATACTTTACAAGTTTCTGTTCCTAAAAATGCATGGGGATATCAATGTCCTGCTAATGGAAAAGCATATGCTGGTTTTTATGCCAACTGCCCAAAAAATCCTAATGCAAATGAATTTTTAGGAACTCTTTTAGTTACGCCTCTTACAATAGGTCAGAAGTATTATGTTTCTCTTAAAGTCAGTTTGGCAGACGCTTTTGTGATTAATTGTGGAATAGATAAAATAGGTGCATTATTTACTAATGTGAATTATGATTCGGTGATTGTATTAAGCCCTAACAATTTAATTGCTAATGCATCACATATTTATTCTTCGCAAATTATTACTGATACGGTGAACTGGACAATTATAAGAGGTTCTTTTACAGCGGATTCTGCTTATCAATTTATATTATTTGGTCATTTTTTTGATTCATCCAACACAAATTTTAATTGTTTTAATTCAAATCCTAAATGGTCATATTATTTCATTGATGATGTTTGTGTGTCAATGGATTCACTGACGTGTGAAATTCCTAATGGTCCAAATGTATGTGATTCTACAGTAAATATTTTAGAAACAAATCATACAAAAGAAAAAATAACTATTTACCCAAACCCAACAAGTAATAAAATACTAATTGACTTGCCACATTCTCAAAAAGCAACCATCAAATTCTATAACTTATTCGGGCTGTTACTTTTTGATAACACGTTTTCAGAAAAAAATATTACTGTTGATTTATCCTCTTTACCCGATGGAATCTATTTAATACAAGTACAACAAAATAACAAATTCTTTAATAAAATTATTACTTTAATCAAATAAAATTCTCTATTGTTTAACTTTAAAATCAAAAAAATGAAAAACAAAAAAACAACAATTAGAAAAATATTCCTTACTGCAATCATAGTATTGACAGCAAGCAGCCGGCAATTTCGATACTAATAATTTTTTTGTTGGTTTAAATAATATTTCCTAACTTGCACCCATGAAAAAACTTTTACATATACTTTTTATTTTTCAATTTGCCTTTTTCAATTTACAATTTGCAATATCTCAAAACCTTGTTTTTAATAATTCCTTTGAAGACACTGTTTCTTGTCCGACAGGACAAAATCAGGTTGAAAATGCAGTGGGTTGGAAAAATCTTAGAGGGACGCCAGATTATTTCAATTCCTGTGCTACTCATTTATCTCATGTTTCTATTCCTTCAAATTCTAATGGTTATCAATGTCCAGCAAATGGAAATGCTTATTGTGGAATTCTTGTATATGGGCCTTGGGGATTATCTTCTTATAAAAGGGAATTTTTGGGAACAGAATTAACAAATCCTTTAATAATTGGTCAAAGGTATTATGTGTCATTTAAGGTTAATTTGGCAAATGAATCTCTATGCGCTTGTAATAAATTAGGGGCTTTATTTTCTACATTTGAGTGGCTGGTAGATACTTTTAGCACAGCACCATTGGAAAATTTTGCTCATATTTATACTAATCAAATTATCACTGACACATCGGTATGGACTACAATTAGTGGTTCTTTCGTGGCGGATTCAAATTACAAATACATTATCATGGGAAATCATTGGGATGATAATAATACTGATACTTTAAAATTTGTTCAGACAACTGGTTGTAATCCATTTTATTTCTTTGATGATGTATGTGTATCCCTTGATTCTCTGACTTGTGAAATTCCTAATGGTCCAAATGTATGTGATTCTACAATAAATGTTTTAGAAACAAATCGTACAAAAGAAAAAATAACTATTTACCCAAATCCAACAAGTAATAAAATACTAATTGACTTATCACATTCTCAAAAAACAACCATCAAAATCTACAACTTATTCGGGTTATTACTTTGTGATAACACTTTTTCAGAAAAAAATATTACTATTGATTTATCCTCTTTACCCGATGGAATCTATTTAATACAAGCACAACAAGACAACAAATTCTTTAATAAAATTATTACTTTAATCAAATAAAATTCACTATTGTTTAACTTTAAAATCAAAAAAAAATGAAAAACAAAAAAACAACAATTAGAAAAATGTTCCTTACTGCAATCACAGTATTGACAGCAAGCAGCGCACTATTTGCACAAGGCAATAGTCAAAATAATAACAATGCTCTTTGGCATGCTAAAGGTGCGGATACTGTTAGTACAAACAGGGAAGTACTAATCAATAAAAAT
Source organism: uncultured Bacteroidales bacterium (assembly GCA_964582565.1). Lineage (GTDB taxonomy): Bacteria > Bacteroidota > Bacteroidia > Bacteroidales > CAZZDX01 > CAZZDX01. Next base: position 2,785 of record CAZOSY010000237.1, read on the forward strand.
CTCAATGTGCAAGGCAATGCTGCCGCAGATAATATGCACATTTTAAATCAATTAAAAATTGGTAATAGTTCTATGTATTTGGGCAATGATCCAGCAATTGGTGGTCCTGAAGAAATCAAAACCACCAGCGGTCAAATTGCCTTTGGCGGCACTGATATCACAGGTACGACCTTTACCTCCGACATAAGAATAGGCATCGGCACGACAAATCCTACTGAAAAACTTCATATTAAAGATGGTTCCATATATGTTGAGGGAGAAGGACAGGGAATAATTGTAAATGAAGGAGGACATAAAAGGGTAGGATTGATGAAATATTATGGCCGTGAGGCAGGTATATGGAGAGTCATTAATCAGGATTTTGAAATAGGACGGTTAAATGTTCCCTCTTTGCCAGGTATTCCTACTATTTTTACTATTGATTTATATATTCCCTGCTGGCGTAAGTTTGTAACCTGTGCCTAAAAAAAACTTATAAAAAATTTTGATATTAATATTTTTTTTATTTAATTTTGCATATTAAATTATAAAATTATGAAAACTTCACTAAAAATATTTTTTACACTTTTAGTTTTGCAATTTGCAGTCTGTATTTCTGCTTTTGCTCAAAACCTCGTGCCTAACCCGAGCTTTGAGGACTATAGTTCTTGCCCAGATTCTTATGATGAAGTTTATAAAGCAAGTGGTTGGAATATTGATTTCAATTCCTGTGATTATTTTCATTCTTGCTTTAATGGACCACCTCCACCTGCTGCTCAATTAACGGTACCAAATAATTTTGCAGGATATCAATGCGCTGCTACAGGTAATGCTTATTGTGCTTTTCACCCTTATCGTGAAACTCAACCTGAATATAGAGAATATTTAGGCAGGGAATTATCTAATCCATTGATACCTGAACAACTATATTACGTAAGTATTAAAGTAAGTATGGCAGAATGGTCAAAATGTGCGATAAACAAAATAGGAGTTTTATTCACAAATGTTTTTTATGGCGATACAAGTGTTTTACCAGCACCAGTCACTAATAATTTTTCACATGTATATATTTCTAATATTATTAACGATACGGCTATATGGACTAATATATCAGGTTCATTTACAAGTGACTCTGCTTATAAATATATACTTATAGGGAATTTTTTTAATGATGCTAATACAGATACACTTATTTTAAGTGGTGATAAATGTGTTAGTTATTATTATGTTGATGATATATGTGTTTCCACCGACTCAATCACTTGTGTTGATATTACTCGTGATATTGTAGATTTCAGTGCAGATAGCACAACTATTCAAGAGGGTGATTGTATTAATTTTAGTATGAATACAGTAGTTAACTATGATTCATATCTGTGGCAATTTACAGGTGCTATACCAAATAATTCTAATGTTAGTAATCCAACAAATATCTGTTATGATTCTTCAGGGACATATTCTGTAACCCTTATTGCTTCTAACAGTAGCGGTTGTGGTGATACTATTATTAAAACGGATTATATTACAGTAGAACAAGTTAATGATATTAATACTTTACAAAATCAAAAAGATCAAATAAAATTTTTTTCTTTTAATG
>CAZOSY010000238.1:0-4353 GCA_964582565.1 uncultured Bacteroidales bacterium
TATTAACTTACTCCGCATTTACTCACAAAATTGTTTATTTTTAAGGTGTTCGTGAAGACGCTTCGCTTAGTTCATACGGAGTTATTCATATTTTTTCCCTTTAGGAAAAATATTTTTAATACAATTTTAAACAGTTATGCTTAAATGTAAGAATGTAATACAAATAAAATTGTGTGAATGAGTAGTTTTATTTTTTATATATAATATAATCACTTGATATTACGGATGTTATAAGGTTTTGTTATTTTTGTATCTCCAAATTTTTAAGAAGTCTAAATTTTTTAGTTTATGAATTATTCAGGTTACAAACATAGAAATAAAATTTGATTATTTTTTATATAATTTTAGATTCTATAAAGTTTTATTTATAATCTTGTTATGCCGAAGATTTTTTTATGATGTTTAAAATCCCTGACATTTGTATAAATTGAAACTGATAAAGCTAATAAAAATATTATAACTACTAAAATGTCTATAATATGTGCATTAAAATTTAATCCTGTAATTCTATCTAACAGATATTTGATATATGAATTAGGCAGGTTATATTTTCCTAAGTGATGTAATACCTTCCAGTGCCAATCTGTTACAGGACAATATCCAAAACCAAACCATATTCCAAGAAAAAACCACGAAAATCCCGTAAGCAAAAGTAATACTAAATTTGCTCTTCTTGTCTTCTTCCATATCCAGCCAAAAACATTGAATATAATAATAAATAAATGGAAAAAAAGAAAAAATATATCTAAGAATTCATACATTGAAAAAAGTATTAAATAATCAGACAAAGTTACTAATTGTTAAATTGTTGAATTGTTAAATTGTTAAATTGTTACTTCTTAAATTTCCACACAATGCGCTGAATAACGTCATCAGGCAGTTCGGTCAGGTGTCAAGTCAATCGCCTGACTGATGTCCGCCTAAGGCGAATTGACACTCAATATCTTATTATCTTGTTATTTTGCAAACCTGATTTTTACGGGTTTAAAAACAAAAACCTATTCTAATGTCAGTAAAATCTGCAACGTGTCTGTGTGCTTTTATGTTGATTCCTGCATACATCCTGTCAGTAATCCTGTAAGCCAGCCCATATCTTTGATATACAGGGTCATTATCTCTGAAAGGTATATAAACATATATTCCCAGTTGCTGACTAAATATAAATTTTCCCATCAAAAATTCATGACCCAGCAAAACACTTGCTCTCTGGTGGTCATCATCACCATTATTTTTTTTTATTATTTGTTTTAAATAATCATTTACAATCCATTCTGCACCTATTGTTAATGCGCTTAACCTTTTAATTCGTTTACTTACTTTCACACAAGCACCAAAAACAGGATATCTTTTGGATTCTGTCCCTATTGCCTTAGTTGTGCCAAAAAGTATGAAATCAATACGTTTTTTAATAGTATCTGTATTACCAAGCTTTATTTTAGGTCGTTTTTTAAATTCCACAGGATTAAAAGTATAATCTATTCCGGCAGTAAGTGTAGGAAAATTAATTCCTTTATTTGGTTGTTTAACTCCTCCGTTAGATATATGATTATATGTTGCAGCAATATTGAGATTAAGCTTTTGATTGATTCTATAATTTAAGCCAAAATTAAGGATAACAAATCCACCTAGAGGAAGACAATATGATAAATTATCAGGATTGTCAATTTCATCATAAGGATTTGTCAGGTATGAAAGTCCTGCACCTCCTTTTATTGAGAAATTAATTTTTTTATGGGACATAAAAAATGGCTCTGTATATCCTATTACAGACCAGCCACTACCCAAAATTGAAGAATTATCAAAATTAAAATAAGAAACAAAAAAACCTATCCTTGGATAAAAATGATAAGCTTCCCATACTTTTTTTCCAACCAAATGCCAGCTGAAATCCGCTTCTATTGCCCATGGATATGAACCTTTTAACTGACTAATAGCTTTTGTATGTAAAATAATAAAACCATAATGTTGCTTTATGCCCAAAACAAAAGGAAAATCAGTAGTATCTTTTAACTTACCCGATTCAACTAAACTAACCGGACCTGGATATGAAATGTTTGTCAGTAAAAAAAATTGAACAATAAATATAATAAATATTTTTCTAAACATTTTGTATCTATTTAGTATCTGTATATAAACCCCGTAGATAATTTTATCAACAGGATAAACATTTTTAACAAGATGAAACTTGTGCTGAATAACGTCACCCTGAACTTGTTTCAGGGTTGTTTCAGTAACTTGTGCTAAACTTGTTTCAGTATAACAACAAAAAAGTTAAAATTATAATATTTTTTTATAACACAGAAAAAAATATTTAAAAAAATAATACTATCTTTGCATTTTTAAAAAAAATCAAACTAAAATGAAAAAAAATATTCACCCAAAAGATTATAGATTCGTTATATTTAAAGATATATCTAATGGATATACATTTAGAACAAAATCAACTATTAAAGCAAAAGAAAAAATAACATGGGAAGATGGGAAAGAATACCCATTAATAAAATTGGAGATATCAAACACTTCTCATCCTTTCTATACAGGAAAAATAAAATTAGTTGATACAGCAGGCCGTGTTGATAAATTTAACAGTAAATATAAAAAATTTGTGAACAATAAAAAATAAAGATAATGTATCTGTTCAGATTATCAGAAATATTTACCCTGTAAATATATCCGCCTGAGGCGGAATGCTAGTATCTTGACAATTTAATTTCGGAACATAATTGCATGGAATAGTTTCCAGATATATAATGGTTAAATGGTTTTATGGTTAGATGGTTAAAAATGTTAAAAATATGCAAAATAAATATTTACAGATAAATGATGTATCTGCTTCTTGGAGAGTTCCAAAAACTGCCAAAAGAAATTAACCATAAAACCATATAGCCATAAAACAATAGAATGTTTCATAATTAAATTGATATAATACTAGTAGAGACTCAAAAACTTGTTCGGTTACTAACGAATTTTGTGTCTCTGCATTTTTAGATAAAAGTCGAAAAATGTTCTATTGACGAAATATCACAACTATACTAAATAAAATATTCTTTGTATTATGAATTATATCTTATTTGATGATACTACCAGAAACAATTTATTTCCTTTAACTTTTACAAGACCTGTTGCTGATATTAGATTTGGTATTCTGACTATCAGAGAGAAATGGGAAATGTTTCTGCAAACAAAAACTTCAACTTTAACTGAAAATTATTTAAGCATTAAATATCCTATAATCAAAAAAGAAAATAATGTTCTGATAAATGGTTCTGTTTGCCCTAACAAACAATTAATTAAGCAAATAAAAGCTTTGAAACCTAATCAGGCATTAATACATGATAATTATATTATTGCCTTATATACTACAGCTGATAACACAGAATATAAAGAAGAAAATATAAAAACAGAATTTGTTAAAGACAATTCAGAAATAATTGAGGATATTGAAACAAAAATACCACATCTTAAAATTAATTATTTATGGGATATTTTTGTTAAAAATGAACAAGCTATCATAGAAGATTATGATGTTATCACTAAAAACAGGAAATCACAAACTATTAGTAATACAAATAAGATAATAGGAAATCAAAATATTTTTGTAGAACAGGGAGCTAAAATAGAATGTGCTATACTAAATGCTTCAGAAGGTCCAATCTATATTGGAAGAGATGCTGAAATTATGGAATCCAGCACCATCAGAGGTCCGTTTGCCCTGTGTGAACATTCTGTCGTAAAAATAGGAGCAAAAATATATGGTCCTACAACAATAGGTCCTTATTCAAAAATAGGTGGAGAACTAAACAACTCTGTAATTATTGGATACTCTAACAAAGCTCATGATGGATTTATAGGAAACTCTGTAATAGGTGAATGGTGTAACTTAGGGGCAGGAACTAATAATTCCAATCTTAAAAATAACTATACTGATGTAAAACTATGGAGTTACAAAAAACAAAAATTTGTAACTACAGAATTACAATTTTGCGGACTTATTATGGGCGACCACTCCAAATGCGGTATCAATACTATGTTTAATACAGGAACCGTTGTAGGAATAAATGCAAATATTTATGGCTCCGGATTTCAAAAAAATTTTATACCGTCTTTCTCATGGGGCGGAACAGATAAATTTACAACCTATAACATCAACACAGCTATAAATGTGGCAGAAAAAGTATTTAAAAGAAGAAATAAAATTTTTGACCATATAGAAAAAAATATACTGAAACATTTATATGACTTAACTTTTAAATTTCGTGCTGATAAAATACTCTATTAAAATCTTAAAACTTAACCTTAATAATTCACAAATTCATCCAAAAAGTTTGTAAATTACACATATTCAACAGATTA
>CAZOSY010000239.1:0-4303 GCA_964582565.1 uncultured Bacteroidales bacterium
GCAGTTGCCTGATTGTTTCAGTATAAAAAAACTTGCTAAAAAAACAAGATTTTAAGAAGTAATAGTATAATTTATTCAATCATCTGTATCCAATACTTGCATAACCAACCCAGTGATGAATGTTTGCAGGTGCAGTAACGCCCATTTTAATGTCATCAACGCAAATATGTTTGTGGTCAATACTTGTAGAATATGATAATAAAGTTCCATTTAATTTTTCGTCCAGTAAAATTTGTAAGTTATATACAGTCATTAAACCCATAGGCACAGAATATCTGCCACACCACGACCATGTTCCATTTTTAAAATTTGTAGTGTCAGTAGTATGATTAATAAATTTTTTAATTTTTGACTGGAAAAGTTCACCTGTAAGAGAATTTTTTATTATTTCGTGTTCATGGTTAACGGCTTTTTTATATCCTGCTGTATCAGAGCCATAAAAGTTAAGTTCTGATGTTCCCCAGTCCTTATCTCCATAATGAACAGCATCAGTGCTTATGATAAATGTGTAATCTTTGCCCCATTTCCAGTTTTTTTGTTTTGCTATTTTCTTAATGGCTTGTGCCAATGGTCTGGCAATTTCCACCATTCTGTCATAAGACATATAAGGCACTAAAATAGACACAAACTCAATGTTATGATTATAATATTGCAAAAAAGGCAAGATTGCTTCTACAGAATGTTCTATTTCTTGCATTGAATCATTAATCTGATATATATCTTTTGGCAATTGCTTAATAATATCTTCACGAACTGAAGATGGTTTAATTTCTCCATAAGGTCCTCTCCACGATGTATAATCATCAAAAATAATTTGATTCTCCAATCCCAAAAGACGGGCTTTATGCGTTACTCCAAAGAATATAATTGTTTGGGCTTTTATATTTTTTATACCTGTAAGATAAGAATATCCTGCATAAGTATAATCATCATGAGGAGATATTATTGCTTTCCATTGTGTATTATCATTGACATCTGCTATTTTTAGAGCATTTTGTAATAAATCTCCCTGTGTATTATTAATTCGGCTTATAATAGAATCCATTTGCCATGATTGATGAGCAAAGCCAACAGTATCAACAAGTCCTCTCAAATTTGTTTTCTTATCAATACTTTTTTTATGATTACATGAAATTATAATTACTGATGATATTGCAAATAATAAAATTATTTTTTTCATATCTGTTTATACCGTTGGATCAGGCAGATGCCTGACGGCATTTATATTTTTTTGAAAATTATTGTTAAATTGTTAAATTTTGCTGTTTTGTTTTTTTGTTTTTATACTCACCCCTAGCCCCTCTCTACTCGTAGAGAGGGGAACCAAAAGGGGAGAGTAAAAAAATATTCAGTTTTTTGTTCTAATATCAAAATTTAATTTCTAAAATCTTAATATTCTTACTGATTTGCCATTTTTTATTGTTAAATTCAGAATAACTGACCTCTGGGGATTTCAATTTGATACAAAAAAAATGCCATTACTAATTATATAGTAACAGCATTTATAGAAAAACAAATAAGAAATAAAAATTATTTTTTTAATATACCTTTTTCTCTTGATTCTTTTACACAGGCACTTATTCCTTTTTTATTAATGGTTTTTAGCATTGAAGTAGAAACTTTTAATGTTATCCACTTATTTTCTTCAGGAAGGAAAAATTTTTTAACCTGCAGATTAGGATAAAATTTTCTTTTGGTTTTAATATGAGAATGAGAAACATTATTTCCAACCATCATTCTTTTTCCTGTAAGATCACAAATTTTTGACATATTTATATGTTTTAATAAAAATAAAAATGCAAAGATAAACAAAAATAATTTTATTTATCAAATATTTAGATAAAAATGCTAAATATTATTTTGAGTGCTACATAAAATAGTATTTTACCAGCTATCCTATTTTAATTTAGCTTGAGATTCCTCATTCCGCGGAGTTTACACTGAACCCAGTAAATGTGCTCCATTCGGAATGACAATTTTCTTATTACTATACAAGTCAATCCATTTAGGATTTAAAAAATCAATAAGAGTATGCTTTTTTTTCCTTGAATACCCTTTTATCTATTTTTCTCTTTTTATTGCCAAATCAATAAAATCACTTGATATTACGGATGTTATAAGGTTTTATACCGTTGGATAGGCATCCTACGGCATTTATTATTTTTGTATCTCCAAATTTTTAAGAAATCTGATTTTTTTAGTTTATGAATTATTTAGGTTAAGATTTCATAAATTTGTTATAAAAAGAAAGATGTTTATTAGCAATGGCTTGCCAGCTATAATTTTTCTTAATATTATCACAGGCATTTTGTCCTATTTGTTTTCTTAACTTTGTATTTTTTAAAAGTTTAATAATAGCATTAGCAAATTCTTCGGGATTTGCAGGGTCAACTAATAAGCCATTTTCTCCATTGGTAATAATATTCCGTATACCTCCAAATTTTGAAGCAACAACAGTTTTGTCACAAGCCATAGCTTCGGTAGCAGTCATACCAAAAGGTTCAAAAATAGAAGGTAAGACAAAAAGTTGAGATTGCTGATAATAAGTAACAAGCAATTTGTCTGATACATATCCGATAATTTTTACCTTTTCCCCCATACATTTTTCTTTTGTTATAGAGTTTATTTTATTAAATATGTTTATCTCTCTTTGTTTAGGATTTGGCGAACCTCCGCCTATAACAAGATAAATATCATCTATTTCTTTTCTGACAATATCAAAGGCATTTAGTAAAAGGTCGTGTCCTTTATTGGTATCAATTCTGCTCAGACAGAGTATATATTTATTTGGTAGATTTGTTTTTATTTGTTTTTTATTTTTATTCATCTTAATCGGATGAAAACGATAAATATCAACGCCCGGAGATATAATAGAACTGTTATCAGCATAATAATTATATAATTTATTTAGCTTTTCCATTTGTAATTTAGTAGTTAAGGTCATGCCATTTACAGATTTGAATACTCTGATTTCTTCTTTTATTCTGTATTTAAAATTATATTTTTTTTCCATTTCTTCTTTGTTTCCGCTCATTTGGTCGCGTTTCCATGCTCCGAGAGAGTGAGGTGTAAAAAAACAAGGTTTGTTAAATGTCTTGGCAACATCAACAGCAACAATGCCTGCATCTACATAATGTCCATGAAAAAGATCATATTTTAAGTTATTATCTTTTATAAATTTTATCATATTTTTTACCAATTCAGCAAGCACATCATATATTTGTTCTTTAAGAATGAAATTCCATGTTCCTGCTGGTATTCTTATTACTCTTACATTAGGATAACCAGGGACAATGTCTATTTGTTTTTTTGATTTGTCAAACCAGCGAGTATAAATATCAACATTAAAACCATTTTTTGATAATGCTTTTGATAGTTCCAATACATAAACCACTTGTCCGCCTGTGTCAGTTCTTCCAAGTTGAGGCACCGGGTCAAAATAACCATGAGTGCTAAGCATACATATATTCTTGATATTATTTTTTTTATTCATTGCTGTCTCCTTTTATAATATTATAATCTTTTGTTACTATTATGTCAGATTTAGATTTATGTGAAGAAATAATTTCATGTTCTATAAGTAATATTTTTTCAAGCAAATCATCTTGTTTTTCTCTATTCCTTTTTTCCCGCGATTTTAAAGTGTCTATATAATTACGGTCAATAAAAATATGCTGATTAACATTTTTTAAAATTGTTGTATAAGTTCCTTCAATAATAATTACTTTTGTTTCATCAAGGTCAATAGTTTCTGAATCAATTCTATTTTCATCAAATATCACCAATGGTTTTGTTATTTCATTCTTTCCGTGTAATATCTCTTTAATTTCTTTATTTATTAAATTTATTCTAACCTCAGAAATTCCCACATAATTAATACTTTCTTTACGAATTTCAGCATTAGTTTTTGGTGGATATACAAAATAATCATCTTGCTGAAAGATAAAACTTTTAATGTTTTTTTTGTCAAGTAAATTAGCAACAGATTCTGCTATTTCAGATTTTCCGCTACCTGATTCTCCTGCAATAGTTATAATAAATTTGTTTTTACTATCAATAATTTTTTGAAATATTAAATCTAATATTTGGGTAGCTGCCTTAATATGATTTTTGTTTATTATTAAAATGTCTCCTTTCATTTGTTTATATTTTATTGTTATATTGTTAAATTTTGCTGTTTTGTTTTTTTGTTTTTATACTCACCCCTAGCCCCCTCTCTACTCGTAGAGAGGGGAACCAAAAGGGGATAGTAAAAAAATATTCAGTTTTTTGTTCTAATATCAAAGTTCAATTTCTAAAATCT
>CAZOSY010000240.1:0-4284 GCA_964582565.1 uncultured Bacteroidales bacterium
ACAATAATATTAGTAATATAAAAAAAAGTTTACGCATATAATTATGTAAAAAAAAAATTAAAAATCCGGATGGAACTCGTCTTTGACGAGTGCCTAATTTATTTGTCGTTTAAAACGACATGTTATTTGGAGCTTGCTACAAACGAGCCCAGTGTGGTTATAAATTATTCTCTTTCAAAGTATTTGTTAAATATTTTACTGATCTGTTTATCTGTTATTCTTTTATCTACAGGTTCATTTTGTCTGAAGTTCTTTCTATAAAAAGCAATATTATTATTCTTTTTATCCAAAATACAACACCATAGATTTGATGTTGCTTTAAATGGCACAGTATTATTTAGCATTACAAAGGTAAACAATCCTAATGCAACAACTTTTTCAGCTTGTCCTGAATAATTTTGACTTGTCCTTGTAAAACCTGAATGAAACATACATAAAGCATAATTTACATTCATCTGTATCATTATTGAATCAATTGTTTCAGGCACAAAAATTTTATTTATCTTTCCCCTCTTTTCTACTATATTTATCAATGAAATAATAACGGTATCTATTCTATTTTGCATGACCGTATCAAATCTCACTGTTCGTATATTAATATTATCAGAAAAATACTCTTTAATACCATCTACTACATGGTCTTCTGCTATTTTAGACAATTTAGAATCATATATAGCTATATTCCTTTTACTAATATATGCTATAGCTGATATCGGTTTAAAAAATATTAACGTATCAATTTTTTTTGGATCTATATTAGATGTTAACATCTTAGTTGTTCCACAAGATGTTATTAATATTGTAATCAGTTCTATAAATAAAATTTCTATTCTCATATTTTTATAATTGCTAACGGACAACTATATTATAAACTTATATAGAACAAATTTATTGTATTTAAAATTTTATCAATCAAAGTATATTTTTATAATATTTCAGCTATTTTATCAGCAATATCTTTTGCTACTTCTGTTTTGAGTTTTAGGTCATAATGATTGATATTTCCGTATTTATCAATTATAGTTATCTTGTTGGTTTTATGTTTAAATCCTGCATTTTTATCTTTTAAAGAATTAAGGACTATAAAATCCAGATATTTATTTTCTAATTTTGTTTTGGCATTTTCTTGTCTTTATACTTAGGGTTTGTGAAAAAATCAGGCAACTGCCTGATTTTTTCACAAGCCCTTAGCCAAAACAATTTAGTTTTAGAATGGTCAATTAGCGAATAGAAAGATTTAATTTTTACTCATCAATTAATCTGAATTTTGAAATTGAAAATAACTTCTTCTTGTAAGGATTTGCAAAAAGTATATTGCGAAATTAATAGCAACAATTGACTTTTAAATTACTTATTTTTTTTTCTTTATAAGTGTGGGAATTTTAATATCCTTACTATTGTATAGTATTTTCTCTATTTTATCCTTTATTATATTGTCTTTTTCACTTTCATCATAAATGCAATAATCCACTCCCTTATTTTCTATGGCTTGTTGTGAGCATCCTCCAATGCAAAGAGGAAATATTTTACAAGAAAAACATCGATTGTTTTTAAATTTTGCATTCATTCTTTTCTCCAATGAATTCTTTTCCCAAATTAAATAACCATTTTCATCTAAATAACCCTCTCTATTTTTTTTATTAAAATCTCTTGCAGTACATTTATAAATATATCCGTTATAATTGACGACAACGCTATTCCTTTTATCAGCATAGCAAGAATCAGTTAAATTATTAAATGAATGTTCAAAATCTACATTAAAGCACCTTTTTCTAAAATTACTTATAGTATTATTAAGCACTTCATCTACATTAGAGCCACATTTATTTTGCCATACTCTTTGAAAATCAAACACTAAATAGTTATCTTTTATTTTTTGAGAAATATTAAGAAAATCATTAATGATTTTAACTGCATTGTGTATATTTTTATCAGTATAGTTAATTCGTACTCTTACAAAGAAACGGTTTTCAATAAGTAACCTGATATTTTTTATAATTTTATTGTAAGTTCCACTTATACCATTTGTATTTCGAACTGCATCATGTTCGTCCTTATATCCATCAAGGGTAATTTGGAGACTGGGTTTATAATCATGCTTCTTAAAGTAATCAATGAAACCTCTATTAATTAAAAATCCATTAGTGGTAAAATTAATACTTGGTTGAACTCTATGATTTTTACACTGAACAAAAAAATAATCAATAATTGGTATTACATTTTTTTTAAAATATAATAAAGGTTCCCCTCCAAAAAATGATAAAGAAAATATTTCTAATACAGAATTATTTTTGAATATATTTAAAATGAACTTTTTTATTCTTTCAATTATAAGGTCATCTAATTTGGAATGTTTAATATGCGTTTCATAACAGTACCAACATTTAAAATTACAATTCAGAGTTGGATTAATGAATAAAATAAACTCCTTTTCATTTTCATCAATATTATTTCTTAATGTAATAACCTCTTTTACTTCATCTGCTGAATTTTCAACAATAAATTTATGATGCACTAAATACTGATAAAAAACTGGATGGTATTCATTAATCTTATCTATAGAATTTATTGATGATATCAATAGATCATATAATTCTGGTACCAATAATATAACTTTCTGTTGAAAAGAATTGTAAAGGACGTATTGATTTTCAGAGGGTACAATTGAATTAAATTGACTAAACTTCATAAGATAAGATATTACTTTTTAATAATTACAGCAAAATATCTTAATCCAATGTAAGGTTTTCCACTTCCATCATATTGAAATTTCCGAGAAATGGATAAATATTCTTTCCCATTTTTCCAATCGCCACCTTTTGCGATTCCTTTTTGATTTAGCATTTCAGAAACATTTCCTATTATATTATAAAATCCATAATCATTACTTTTGTAAGCATCAATTGGTTTAATATAACTTTGATTGCTCAGTATTTTTTTATCTTTTATATCCTTTGCTGCTAAAATCCATTCATTTTCGGAAGGAAGCATAAATATTACTTTTTTATACTTCCTTTTCAAATTAGAATTGTAGTATTCTGTAAGCCATTTGCAAAATAATTCTGCAGCTTCATAACTAATATTAACAACAGGATAGTCATCATAAGACGGATGTAAGTGATAATATTGAGCAAATGGTTCATTATCATAGCCTTTAATTCTCCAATTGGAAGAATCTATTTTTGCAATATTAAGTTCTTCCTTTAAATGTTTCTCCTTCAAAGAATTTATAAAGTATCTGTAAAGTTTATTACTTACTTCATATTTAGATACAATAAGTGTATCATTTATTTTTATAAATGATTTTTCTATTTCAATTAAGTTAGGTTGAGAAATGCAATTATAATAAGAAAATATTGCAAGAAATGTTATTATTAACGATTTCATATTTTTATTATTTTATTGGACAGTTATTAGTACAAGAATTTGTACATGGACCTTTATTAACGCATGTATTCGTTCCAGTACTTGTGCATTTTCGTCTGTTAGTACATAGTTTATTTGAACTTTTTAAAGTAGTAGTTTGATCATTTAACACTTCTGAAAAACCACCCGAAAATTGTGCATGCTGAATTTTGGGTAGCCATTTAAATATTACTTTCCCAGATCCTAATGTTAGAGCACCTATTAATGATGAAACAATCTCAACACTTACAATATCTGTAGTTGGTGCGATTAAACCTCTTTCGATACCACTTGCTCCTATTAATGCCCCTTCCATACATGCAATAAGCCAATAGGGAATATTAATGTAATTTTTTGATAATTCTGTTTGAAAAAATTTTCCCCAATATCCATGATTATCTACTTTTTTTAACCAGTAATCATAAATACTTTTTCCATATTCAATTCCTAATATCAATGGCATCTGCTCATCAATTGACAATTTTGATGAAGTTATCTTATCTTCTATATCAGTTAACCAATCTTTTAATTCGTTAATTGGTTTGTTTTCATTTATTGTATCATCAAGCATTATATCTACATATAGTAATTGTTGGTAGTTAAATATGTTACAATAAATTTTTTGATTTATATATGCATTAATTATATTAAATACGACAGAATTTAATTCAATTTTAGTTTGTACTGATGTTGATTCAGAATAATAAATTGATTGAATATACTTAAAAATCACATTTGCTAAATCTTCTTCCGAAGAAGATGTTTGTAAAAATTTTGAAATAACATCCAGTCCTTTTGTTAATTGTTTATCTATTAATGGATAAGGGTTGAGGTTGCAATAAAGATGCTCCACTTATTATCTTTATTTTTTGGAAACTC
>CAZOSY010000241.1:0-4270 GCA_964582565.1 uncultured Bacteroidales bacterium
TGTCATTCCGAACGCAGTGAGGAATCTTTTGTTAGAATCCCTTAGTCAATTTTTTCATTACTATACAAGTTAATCCATTTAGTATCTTATTTATAATATTCGTGTATTTTTTGGCAGAATATTTTATATAGAACTTTTTTATAATTTCTAATTGCTCTAATTGACCTAATTAACCTAATCAAATCCCAAATACCAATAGTTTTCAAAATTTCATCTGCCTTAGGCGGACTAATGACCAATTAGACATTGGATAATTGGTCATTTTTTAGGTCAATTAAAAATTAGAAATTAGGTCAATTTAACGTATAACCTGTTTGGCTCTGGCTTGTCCATGTTAGGATTTAAAGAATCAATAAGAGTATGCTTTTTTTTCCTTGAATACCCTTTTATCTGTTTTTCTCTTTTTATTACCAAATCAGCAAAATCAAATACCTCAAAATAAAATTTAACCATAAAAATAATTGTTTACTTAAATTAATATTTTTTTTTACTTTTGTGTTCAAATTATATTATAATACTATGCCAATATTAAGTCCAATTATAAAAGGAGCAGCAAAACGAAAAAATAAAATATCAAAAGAGAAATTGATATTTAATAGTTATAAAACTCAGAAAAAAACTTTAAAAAAGCTATTAAGAAAAGCCAGTTTAACTTCTTTTGGTGAATATTATGATTTCTTGGATATTTTACGACATGAGGATATAATCAATGAGTTTAAGAAAAAAATTCCTGTTTATACTTATGAATCTATATTTATGGAATGGTGGTATCGTGCTTTGAGTGGAGAGACCTATGTATGCTGGCCTGGGAAAGTTAAATATTTTGCACTTAGTTCAGGAACATCAGGGTCGTCAAGTAAAAGAATTCCTGTAACTAATGATATGATTCGTTCTATCAGAAGAACCAGTATAAAACAAGGAATATCTATTGCAAATTATGGCTTTCCTAAAGGTTTTTTTCAAAAAGGCGTCTTAATGCTTGGCGGCAGCACACATCTTCAATATAATGGAACTTATTATGAAGGAGATTTATCAGGAATCACAACAGGAAAAATTCCTTTTTGGTTTCAATATTATTATAAACCGGGAAAAAGAATATCAAAAGAACGTGATTGGTCAACAAAATTAAACGAAATAGTTAAAAAAGCTAAAGATTGGGATATTGGGGCTATTGTTGGTGTGCCAGCATGGTTACAAATCTTATTGGAAAAAATTATATCTTATTATAATTTAAAAAATATTCATGAGATATGGCCTAATCTATCTGTTTTTATTCATGGTGGAGTATCTTTTGACCCATATATCAATGGCTTTGAAAAATTATTAGGTCATCCTCTTATATATATAGAGACCTATCTTGCTTCAGAAGGATTTGTTGCTTTTCAAAGCAGACCAAACACTCATTCTATGCAAATGGTATTGAACAATGGACTGTTTTATGAATTTATTCCTTTTAATAAAGATAATTTTGATTCTGATGGTGATATGTTGGAAAATCCTGAAACATTAACAATTAATCAAGTAAAGGAGAATGAAGAATATGCTCTCTTACTCTCAAATTGTTCAGGTGCATGGAGATATCTAATAGGTGATACAATAAAATTTATATCAGTAGAATATAAAGAAATACAAATTACCGGAAGAACAAAACATTTTCTAAGCCTTTGCGGAGAACATCTTTCAGAAGAAAATATGAATAAAACTATAAAAATGCTTGAAGATAAACTCAATATTGAAATAAGAGAATTTACTGTTGCCGGTATAAAACATGGTTCTATGTTTGCTCATAAATGGTATATAGGAACAGATAATGAAATAGAACCTGAAATTGTTAAAAACAAAATTGATGATTATCTAAAAATAATGAATGATGATTACCGTGTTGAACGAATTAGTGCTATAAAAGATGTTATTGTTGAAATACTTCCAACAAAAATATTTTATGACTGGATGAAAGAGAATAAAAAAGAAGGAGGACAACATAAATTTCCACGAGTTCTGAAAAATGAGAAGTTTTTTCAATGGGAAAAATATTTAAAAGAATGTAACTATTCAGGTATAGGGAATAAGGTATATGGTATAAGGGAATAAGGGAATAAAGAATATTGTATGAAAAAACCAAAGGAATATATAATTGATAAAAAAGAAACTTCTGAGGTGGAAGATGTTCTTATGAAATATAATGCCCAAAAAGATTTTACAACACTTGAAGCATGGAAAAAAGCAAGGTTATTGAAATTGTTCTTCTATAAAGAAGTTATTCCACATCTTCCTGTAGAAGAAAAGTTTAATCTTAATATACAAATCCGTAAAGCCAGTGTGAGTGGAACGGCAAATATTTCTGAAGGGTATGGTCGTTATCATTATCAGGAAGGAATTCAGTTTTATCGTATATCAAGAGGTTCTGTTTACGAATTGAAAGACCATCTCATTTCCTGTTATGACTTTAATTTTATCAGAAAAGAAATTTTTGAAAAAGGAATTTCTTTGATAGAAGATGTTAAGGTAACTCTCAATGGTTATATCAAATTTGTTAAATCTCAAAAATAGATAGGGATATGAGGTATAAGGAAATAAAGAATATTGAAATAAGGGCTGAGTGCGACTACTATACCCTATACCTTTATACCATATACCCTTATACCTAACCTGGACAAGCCAGAACCAAACAGGTTATACGTTAAATTGACCTAATTTCTAATTTTTAATTGACCTAAAAAATGACCAATTACCCAATGTCTAATTGGTCATTAGTCCGCCTAAGGCAGATGAAATTTTGAAAACTATTGGTATTTGGGATTTGATTAGGTTAATTAGGTCAATTAGAGCAATTAGAAATTATAAAAAAGTTCTATATAAAATATTCTGCCAAAAAATACACGAATATTATAAATAAGATACTAAATAGTAATAAAAATTTTAATACCTTTACCCCGTTGGGTATTTCCTGCGGGGTGAATAATTACAAAAGAATATAAACAGAATAATTAATAAAAAATGATAAGTATTTTTTTTGAAGGCGTTTTATTAGGATTAATTATTGCAGTTACATTAGGACCTGCTTTCTTTACTATAATACAAACAAGTATTGATAAAGGATTTAAATATGGAGTAATTATTGCTATTGGAATTTCTCTAAGTGATATAACGATTATAGCATTATGCTATTTAGGAATTTATCAATTTATTGATGGGCTTGGTCCTAAATATAAATTATATGCAGGAATTATAGCAAGTATAATATTGATAGGATTTGGAATATATACATATCTAAAAAAACCGGATATTATAAAAAGAAGAAGTCCAAAAATTTTTAACAAAAACCCTAAAATATATAAGAAATATACATACTTATTAAAAGGATACTTTTTAAATATAGCAAATCCTTTTATTATAATATTTTGGTTAGCATCTATGAGTTGGGTAACTACTCAGGCAGAGCAAGGCAAATTACTAAATTATATAATCACTTTCTTTGCAGGCACATTGATAACTGTTTTAGGAACAGATTTGATAAAAAGCTTTATAGCTAACAAAATAAAATCGCGTTTAAAACCCAGAAAATTATTATGGATTAACAGAATTGCAGGAGTTCTGTTAGTTATCTTCGGAATAGGACTAATATTAAAAATCTTGCTTAAAGTTTAGTGATTTCCTGTGTCCTTTTATGGTTCAAAGAAAATATTAGGGGGACAATTCAGTCGGGCGCCTGACCGAAGGTTTTATTGTAACCGTTCATAGCTTGAAATTAAAATAATAAAGTCAAAAGCCAAAAGACAAAAATTAAAAGTCAAAAGTATCTTGAGTTCAGAACATTTATCTTGATTTTGAAGTTACGATAGATTTTGCAATTATTTTTATCAATTACTCACAAAATTATTTGTTTTCAAAGGTGTTCGTGATATCACTTCGTTAAGTTCCCTGTTTTCTTTCAACAAAAAAACAAGTATGGCATCGGATTTGTCATCAGGCAACTGCCTGATTTTTCAATTAATCTTAACCAATATAATGATTCTTTAAGTTCTTTTAATACTACTTGTAACTTATGTTGAAAATCTTTTTTGCTTTCAGCGGATTGAGATTTTCACCCTGTTAGATAATTATTCAGACGACCCTTAATAAATCTGTTCAGGCATCAGTCGGGCGCCTGACCGAACTGCCTGATTATTCAGATACTTTTTTCTTTATTTTTTATTTTTATCTAACGAGGGCAAGTAATTTGCTCCTACTGATGTCCCTGCACGAAATAGTTGTCCGTAAACATGACGAC
>CAZOSY010000242.1:0-4267 GCA_964582565.1 uncultured Bacteroidales bacterium
AAAGGATTCAATATTAGAAGCAAATTAAGCGAATAATTATTTTTCTTTATCATAAGCATTAACAATTTTAGTTACTAACTTATGTCGTATAATATCTGTATCATTAAGGAATACAAAATCAATTCCATTTATATTTTGCAGAATGTTTTTTGTATGAATGAGTCCTGAAGATTGATTTTTTGGCAAATCTATTTGTGTTATATCACCTGTAATTATAAATTTTGCTGTTTTCCCCATTCGTGTTAAAAACATCTTTATTTGATTTTTTGTGGTATTTTGAGCTTCGTCTAATATGGCAAATACATTATTAAGAGTACGTCCCCGCATAAATGCCAAAGGAGCTATTTCTATAATGCCATCTTCTATATAAGCCCTAAGTTTTTGTGGCGGAATCATATCTCTCAGAGCATCATACAACGGCTGCATATAAGGGTCTAATTTCTCTTTTAAATCACCGGGTAAAAACCCAAGATTCTCTCCTGCTTCAACAGCAGGACGGGTAAGTATGATACGTTTAACTTCTTTGTTTTTTAAAGCTCTTACTGCTAAAGCTACTGCTGTATATGTCTTACCTGTGCCGGCAGGACCTATAACAAAAACCAAATCATTTTTTTCACAACTCTTAACCATAATACGTTGATTAATAGTCCGTGCTTTTATCACCGTACCATTTACACCATATAATAATACATCATCTTTTTTATCAGATGAATAAAATATTTCTTGAGCATCTGAATTTATTAACTGAATTATATCATTTTCAGCTATTTTACCAAATTTTTCATAATGCCTGATAATAAGATTTATTTTTTTTTCAAAACAAGATATTTCATCATCATTGCCTATTAACTTAATAGTATTTCCTCTTGCTATAATCTTAAGCTTTGGAAAAAACTTCTTAATTATTTCTAAATTTACATTGTTAACTCCGTAAATCTCAATAGGATTAATTGATTTAATATAAATTTCCTTTTCTATCATAAAAACAAAATTTTATATAAATGTTTATTAAAGAACAAAAATAAAAAAAATAATTACAAAAATTTCAGTTCTATATTGTTTATAAATAATAATACTTGGTTTTACTATAAAAATAAACAGTAAAAATAAAAAAACATTATTTTTTGTATTTTATTTATAATATTTTTTTTTAAATTTGCCTGATAATTAATTAAATTAATATTAACATTTTAAAAATAAAAAAACTATGAAAAAAATTAACTTATTTTTAACATTTTTGTTATGCTGCATTATTTTTAATGTAAATGCACAATGGAATCAATTAACTGATTCAAACCTTCAGGGAGGAGAAGCTGAAGGAAGTTTTGTAATGACAGTAGACTCTTCTTTGCTTATGGCAACCGAAGGAGGAGTTTTTAAGTCCACCAACAAAGGTGCAAGCTGGAACTACTCATCAAATGGATTAGATTCATTATCAAATCAAGTTCGCAGAATTACTAAATTTAACTCTAATATATATCTTATGGATAATTTTTCTAATTTATATATCACTCTAGACAATGGCAACAGCTGGACAAAAATGACAGAAAACGGAATACCACCATATTCATGGACAATGTCATTAGGTTCAGCAAATAACCTTTTATTCAAAATTATTGGTATTGGGTCTGATACTGCGATGATTTATTACTCATCTAATGGAACAGATTGGTCCCAGGGGGCTTATCTTGGTAACACAAATACTCAGAATAAACTATTACATTTAAGTAATGACAGTATGTATATTTATAAAAACGATTCTTTATTTTATACAGTTGACGGGACAACTGTAACACCTGTAAGTTTTAATGGACTGGGAGCAACCACTTTGAGTAATTATGATTATTTGGCAGGAGAACCAAATGAAAACTATTTGTATTATAACACAGGAGATTCTATTTTCAGATATAATACTAATTTACAATTATGGGAAAACATAACTAATGGATTTGGAACATTTATGATGATTGATGGACTAAAAGCTGTGGACAATACCTTATTTGTAACTACAATTGATATGTCATTTAATGTTAAATTATATCGTTCTACTGACCATGGGAATATATGGGCAGAGATACCAAGCCCGGGAATGGATATGAATATGGTGAATACTATTATTAAAGTTGGTTTAAATGACCTTGTATGTATCAATATATGGGAAAATATTTATTATTCAGACAATAATGGTTCTACATGGACAATTGGAAATACAGGTTTTTTTGAAAGAGACAACTCCGGTCTAAAAGCTATAAACAATACTTTATTAACTTTAAAAGGAGATTATGGAATTATAAGGTCAACAGATAATGGACTGAACTGGAATTTTTCTAATACCGGATTACCTGCATTTCTTACTAATTATTATTTTATCAGAGAATCTTTTAAAGTTAAAGACACTGTCTATATTACGGTAAATGAAAACCCTTTTTCTGATTCATTTTTTTTGTATAACTCAATTGATATGGGTGCAACATGGAATAAAGTTACCAATGCTCCTGATTCTGTTGAATGTTCATTTGCAGGTAAAAATGATACCACACTGTTTATGAAATTTGGCTCATGCTATCTTAAAACTTTAGATGGCGGAGCATCATGGACTGATATTTCATCAGGACTCTCTACTTTGAATATATCAAAAGTTTATGGGTTCTTAGGAAAAGGAGACTCTTTGTTGCTTTTTGCAAAAAAAATAAGCAATGATGAAGCAATATTCTTATCAACAGATAATGGAGATATTTGGACAGATTTATCCAACGGTGCTGTTGGACCAAATATGGAATTTAAAGTGCTTAACAGGTGGGAAGATGTTATATATCCCAAACCTGTTATGAACTTTGGCGGCACAGAAAACAGACCTGTTATTGTTATATCAGATTATAATTGGCCTAGTAAGGACAATCTGTATATATTTAATGGAACCACATGGTTATTAATTAATACAACAGGACTGCCTTCTACTCTTGATGTTCAGGATATTGTATATTACAACGGATACTGGTATATAAGTGACAAAAAAGGAGTATTCAGAAGTGATGACTGTATCAATTGGTTACCAGTTCAGAATAATACTAATTTATATATGGGTATGCAAGGAACTTCTATACAATTTATTAATGATAATATTTTCTTGGGAACCAGAGCAAACAGCTCTTGGACAGCAGATCTAACAGCGGGATTAGATAATACTGAACTAATTAGTAATATAAATATCTATCCTAATCCCTGTAATTCTGACTTTACAATTGAATTAAATGCTAATAACACAAATGCTACTGTAATAGAAATATTTAATCTGAACGGACAAAAAATGTTTGGGAAAATATATTCTGATATAAATAAAGGCAATAACAAAATCAATGTTAAATCAAACAATATGCCTGTTGGAATTTATCTTATAAAAATTAATAATGGAACTGAGCAATACACTCACAAATTAGTTATAACAAAATAATTATTTAAGAGAATATTATGATAAAGCCCTGTAATTTGGTATTACAGGGCTTTTATTTTATACTACCGAATCGGTACCAGAAAATTATCTAACTAATCATTTAATAGTTTATTATTTATACCGTTGGATCAGGCAGCTTCCTGAAGGCATTTATCGGAACTGATATATTTTTAAAAACTCAAGATATAGAAATTAAAAATATGATTTTTTTAATGACTTTTAAGTCATATATGGTCTTAATGGATGAATTTTTATTTTATTGTCTTTTGGGTCAATAATTACATCCAGATCTTCCATTGGTATAGAACCGAGCAATATTTTAGCATCATCTGGTAATACCATAGCTCTGCAACTTGTACTAGGATTTTCGAAAATTAGTTCTACTGGTCATACGATTTCATGGTTTTCTTTTTTTCCATTTGCCAGTTTGGCAATTTGCTTATCAATTACCCTAAGTCCAAGATGTTCTTTAATATTCCCATTAATACATAACATATATGAGCCAATATCTACTAATGCTCTGACTTTTACTTTTCTTACTGCTTCTTTTTTATATAATTTTCCTCTGCGAGAAATTGATATTTAACATTAATTAATTCAATATTTGCATAAACTAAACCCATAATTTATTATTTATAATATAACCATTTATGCTCTTTTGACACTATGTTCATAATTTTCATAAATTTTTCGTGCAAACCTCATCCAATTTCCTGTTATACAATTTGTAGTTACATTATTTGTCCAGCTTCCGTTTCCTGTAATTGTTACAAAACCACCATTAGTAATAACAATATTTGCACTTTCGTTTCTTAT
>CAZOSY010000243.1:0-4246 GCA_964582565.1 uncultured Bacteroidales bacterium
TCATAATTTCATCTTTATTCGTAATTCGTAATTAATTCATTCGTAATTGATTTTCATAATTCATAATTCTTAATTCTTAATCGTCTTTTGTCATAGATATTTCATATTCTTCTTGTAAACGTTTCAGTATTAGAATTATTTTTGATTCTATTTCTTTATATAAAATAATATCTTTACTCTGAAATATAATTGCAAAAATACATTGATTATTATTGTTAATTAAGAAGTCATAAAACAATTTTTTATTTTTTTTATATGCTTCTTTTGTTCGTCTTTTTATAAGATTTCTTTGAACTGATTTATGAATATTGTGCTTTGGTATGCTAATAAGAACTTGTGCAGGAGTGTTTAAATTTATTTTTGTATTTAACCAGAATATTTTAAAAGGATAAATATGAAAAGAGTTCCCATGAGTAAACAGATTATTTATTATTTTTTTACTACATAGTCGTTCTTTTTTTTTAAAAGTTTGTTTTGTTGTATCATTCAATTCTTTTTGTTTTTACTTTTTTTGTTCATTTTTTGAAGATACTGTTCAATAGCCATAGTCATAGAAGGAGCTTGGGGAGTAGGAGCTTCTATAGATAAAGTAAGTCCGGCTTTTTTAACTGATTTTGCAGTTGTAGGACCAAATACCGCAACAATAGAATCCTCTTGTTTATAATCAGGGAAATTTTTAAACAAAGATTCTATTCCTAAAGGACTAAAAAATACAAGCATATCATATTTATTAATATCTATGTTTGATAAATTACTGCAAAGGGTCTTATAAATTACAGCTATAGAATATTTTATTTTATTTTTTTCTAAAAGTTTTGGGATTTCTTGTTTATGAATATTAGAGCAAGGAAATAAAAATTTATCCTCTTTATATTTTTCTATTTTCCCCATTAAATCCTTAAACTTTTTTTCGCCGGAAAAAATCTTTCTTTTTCTATAACGAACATATTTTTGAAGATAATAAGCTATAGATTCTGAAACACAAAAATATTTCATAGACTCAGGCACACGAATCCTCATTTCTGTACATATACGAAAAAAATGGTCAACAGAAAGTCGGCTAGTAAAGATTACTGCGTTATGTTCTAATATATTAATCCTTTCTTTACGGAACTCCCTGGCTTTAACCCCGTCAATCCTAATAAATTTATGAAAATCTATTTTCAGATTAAACTTTTTTTGTATATTCCAGTATGGAGAGTTCTCTAATTTGGGCTTTGGCTGTGAAACTAATATTTTCTTAACTTTCAATTGTTTAAGTTTTTTTAGTTAAAAATTTTTTATAGCTAAATCTGATACTATATCAATAAATTTAAAATAAAACTATAAGTTTAGTTAATAATATTAAAGGTAAAATTTCAAGACCGCAAAGATATAAAAATAAATAAAACATTGAAATTTTTTTATTATTTGACCAAATTAATCCTATTCTTATTAAACGATATAAATATATTAAACCTGTTAACACCAAGCTAACATATAAAACTATAATGCCTATTTTATTGGCATAAATTATAAATACCAATAAAAATAATAATGTTACCCCTATTATATAATTAAACAAAAACATATGTAAAATATGTTCTTCAGATTCTTTTTTTGCTTTAAATAAAATTCCTGTAAATTTTATTACAAAAATTTTTAAAAGAAAAAATATTAAAACAAACGAAAAAATTTCTATATAAAGTAATAATCCTTTACTATAATATTGAATATTTAACAAAAATAAATTAGTAATATATATAAGTAAAGAAATTGATGCAAAAAAATTTATAAAAAGAAAAATTGAAACATATTCTTTAAAAAGATTTCCTTCTCTAACTAACTGATTAACAAAATCTTTTGATAAAAAAGCTTTACAAATCTGGAAAAAACGTTTTTTGAAAGAAACCTGTATCCATGCAAAAAGCACAAAACAAAAAATCAATATACCCAAAATAAAATCTTCGTTATTATTTCTAATTTGATTTATACAGATAGGATTCTTGTTTACAGATTTTAATTGATGACACTTAAACAAGCTTAATTTATTACTGCTATAAATTGTGTCTAATTGTTTAACTCCTATCTTATGAGGGTCCACAGAATCTTTTTTATTGATATATTTATATGCTTTTTCTCCCTGATACGTATATATACTATCACCAAAAAAATAAGTATTATTATATAATAAACTATCTTGAAGCATCTAAATAATAAAATTTTTGCAAAGATAATCTTATTTTATAAAATTTTTATTAAGACAATAATGAAATTTTTATAAATTGCAAAAAATTTTATAAATTATATTTTTTATGCAAAAACATTGGACAATAAAAAAACAAGGTGATATAAAAGCAGTGAAAAATCTATCTGCCGAATTAAACATTACTAATACACTCTCTAACTTACTTGTGCAAAAAGGCATAGATAATTTTGAAAAAGCAGAAGCGTTTTTTTGTCCAAAATTAGAACACCTAGATAATCCTTTCTTAATAAAAGATATGGATAAAGCTATAGAAAGAATTGATAAGGCAATAGAAAACAAAGAAAAAATATTAATATATGGCGATTATGATGTAGATGGGACAACTGCTGTAGCTCTAATTTATTCTTTTTTTAGAGATACTATTCATTATGATAATATTAAATTTTATATCCCTGACAGATATACAGAAGGATATGGCATATCTATACAAGGTGTTGACTTTGCTGAAAAAAATAATATCTCACTTATTATAGCTCTTGATTGCGGTATCAAAGCTAATGCTAAAGTAAATTATGCAGGAAATAAAAATATTGACTTTATTATCTGCGACCATCATGAACCGGGAAATGAGTTACCAAAAGCTATTGCTGTATTAGATTCTAAAAGAGCAGATTGCAACTATCCATACAAAGAACTATCAGGATGTGGCGTAGGATTTAAACTTATACAGGCATATTCTCAAAAACATAACATACCTTTTCAGGAAATTGAACAATATTTAGACCTTGTAGTTGTAAGCATTGCTTCAGATATCGTCCCTATTACCGGCGAAAACAGAATACTTGCTTATTATGGATTAAAACAACTAAATACTAAACCACGACAAGGATTTGAAGCTATAATAAAATATTGTGGTATAACAAAAAAGAATACTTTTGATACTGAAACTATCTTTGACAGAAAACTCATAATCAATGATTTGGTTTTTCTGATAGGACCAAGAATAAATGCTGCCGGCAGAATAGAAAGTGGCAGATTAGCCGTAGAATTGCTCATAAGCAAAGAAATAGAACAATCTATGGAATTGGCTAAACATATTAACATAGACAATACAAAAAGAAAAGAACTTGATATAGATATTACAAATCAAGCTCTTGATATGATAAAAAATGATAAACAGTTATTAAATGCCAAAACAACTGTTGTTTTTAATCCTGACTGGCATAAAGGTGTTATAGGAATTGTAGCTTCAAGATTAATAGAGGTATATTATCGTCCTACAATAGTGCTTACTGAATCAAATGGTTTGATTACAGGTTCTGCCCGTTCTGTAAAAAAATTTAACTTATATAATGCAATAAATGAGTGTAGTAATTTATTAGAAAATTTTGGAGGACACAAATATGCAGCAGGATTATCTTTAAAACCTGAAAATTTTAATGCCTTTCGCAAAAATTTTGAAGATGTAGTATGCAACACTATAGAAGATGATATGCTTATCCCTGAAATAAAAATAGATGC
Source organism: uncultured Bacteroidales bacterium (assembly GCA_964582565.1). Taxonomy (GTDB): domain Bacteria; phylum Bacteroidota; class Bacteroidia; order Bacteroidales; family CAZZDX01; genus CAZZDX01. The sequence goes on from CAZOSY010000243.1 coordinate 3,710, forward strand.
GAAAATTGATTTTGACGAAATAACCCCTAAATTTTTTCGTATCTTAAAACGATTTGCCCCTTTTGGTCCGGGAAACATGTCTCCTGTCTTTCAAACCGACTCTGTTATTGATAATGGAAATTCATATATAGTAGGAAAAAATCATTTAAAATTATCTGTTTCTAAATTAGGTAACACAAAATATTTTAAGGCAATTGCTTTTCAACAAGCTAATGTTTTAAAAGATATCTTAAAAAAGAAATCCTTTAATATTTGTTACTCTCTTAAAGAAAATATATGGAACGGAACAACATCTTTACAGCTAAATGTTAAAGATATAAACTGATAATTAGAGTTTGTAAAAATGATTTATTAATTTTAGGCAATGCTTAATTTTAGTCCTTTTAATGTAACTATACTGAAACAAGCACTGAAATAAATTCAGAACAGATCTTAACACAAGATTCATCTTGTTAAAAAATATTTATATTATTGATATATCCGCCTGAGGCGGATTAGGGTTTTCCTCTTGAAAATTTCCTGCCAGATAAAAAATTA
>CAZOSY010000244.1:0-4197 GCA_964582565.1 uncultured Bacteroidales bacterium
AAGTAAGCAATAATTTTGTTATTAAGTCGTTTTATAACAAATATTGATAATTAATAAGAAAAATATATATTAGCAAAAAATTAAGATAAAAATTAAAAAATGTCAGATAAAAAAAAGTGCCGGTTTCATTTATCTAAAAACAAAGTTACTGTTTATTTGGTTTTTTTGTTGTTATTACATTTCAATTTTAATGCTATTGCTTTTGATGGAAAATACAGCAGGAAAATACAATGGTGCAACAACCAGAGTATTAGCATGCCAAATAATGAAACAATAGATTATCTGTATTTTGATGGGGCAATATATAAAACCGAAAGTAAAAATTTGCCTGTTTATTATGAAAGATTTAATTTGCCTGATATGGGCGAATTTATAAATATAAAGTCAGATGTAAAACTGACAAATAAAGTTTTTAAAGAATTTGAATATGATGAGATTAAAAATATAAAAGATTTAGATTTAATAAATGAGCATATAAAAGTCAATTCTTCTGTAATCTATGATAAAAAGAAACCTTTTGTTTCAATATCTTTTGTTCCTGTAAGAAAAAATCAGACAAGTAATAAGTACGAAAAATTAATCTCTTTTGATATAGAATTAAATATAACTTATATCCCAACGGATAAATCAAGATATAATAAACATACTTATGCACAGAATTCAGTGCTTGCAACAGGTAATTGGTATAAGATATCTGTGTCAAATACAGGTATTTATAAGATTACCCGTAATGAGCTTTCTAATATGGGTATAGATGTTTCATCAATTGACCCGAGAAACATAAGAATTTATGGAAATGGTCAGGGAATGCTTCCTGAAAGTAATTCAAAGTTCAGATATGATGATTTACAGGAAAATGCTATATTTGTTGAAGGAGAAAATGATGCCAGTTTTGATGGTAATGATTATGTATTGTTTTATGGAGAAAGTCCCGATAAATGGATATATGATACAATAGATATGAATTTTCATCATTCAATTCATAAATATTCAGATGTAAATTGCTATTTTATAACAACTGATTTGGGACCGGGGAAAAGAATAGAATTAGAATCTTCTGTAAGTTTGCCTGCAAATAAATTTATTAATAAGTTTCAGGACTATGCTTTTCACGAAAAAGAATCAGTAAATTTATTAAAATCAGGTAAAAAATGGTATGGAGAAGCATTTGATATTCTTACTTCATACGGTTTTTCTTTTACATTTCCTAATATAGATGTCAATTCCAAAGTATATCTAAAAACAGATATTATTGCAAGGTCAAACTTAAACAGCACTTTCAATGTTACTGCCAATGGCAATAATATGGTAGTTATAGTGCCAAGTGTTAATCTTGATAATTATACTGGTAGTTATGCAAAGTCATCATCAGACACAACGAGTTTTAACACATCAGGTTCAACAATAAATATTAATATTACTTATAATAAACCTAATACAAATTCATTAGGATGGCTAAATTATATAGAGATAAATGCTGCAAGAAATTTGATATTTTCTGACGGACAAATGTGCTTTAGAAATACAGAATCTGTTGGTCAGGATAATATTTCAGAGTTTACTTTATCTAATAGTTCTTTATCTCTAAATATATGGGATATTACAGACCCTATAGAAATTAAAAAAATTGATGCATCTTTAAGTGGTAATAACTTAATATTCAAATTACATACTGATTCTTTAAAAGAATTTATAGCTTATGATGGTTCGTATTTCTATACGCCAAATTTTTTATATAAGATTGAAAATCAAAATCTGCATGCTCTAGACCAGTATGATATGCTCGTTGTTAGTCATCCTAATTTTATTAACGAAGCAAATCAACTTGCAGAACTTCATCGCAATAATGACGGGTTGTCTGTGGTAATAGTAACACCACAACAAATTTATAATGAATTTTCATCAGGCATTCAGGATGTAACAGCAATAAGAGATTTTGTGAAAATGTTTTATGACAGAGCAGGAACAGATATTGATAAAATGCCTGAATATTTGCTTTTATTCGGTGATGGTTCTTATGATAATAAAAACAGAATAACTAACAATACTAATTTTATTCCTACTTATCAATCAGAAAATTCATTAATAGTTACAGCATCTTATGTAACAGATGATTATTTTGGACTACTTGATGATAATGAAGGAAGCAATGCAAATGGAAATCTTGATATTGGAATTGGAAGATTGCCTGTAAAAACAACAGCTCAAGCAAAAGATATTGTTAACAAAATAATTCGTTATACAAGTAAATCTAATCTTGCATGTCAAAATACAGCTTGTTCATCGGTATATGCAAATAGTATTTCTAATTATGCTGACTGGCGTAATATTGTTTGTTTTATAGCTGATGATGAAGATAGTAATTCACATATAAACCAGTCAGATGCTTTAGCAACTTTAGTAGATACTATTTATAAGGATTATAATGTTGACAAAATATATTTAGATGCTTATCAGCAGCTTTCTACTCCTGGCGGTCAACGTTATCCTGAAGTAAATGATGCTATAAACAAAAGAGTAGAAAAAGGTGCATTGTTAATTAATTATACAGGACATGGAGGAGAAGTTGGCTGGACTCACGAACGAGTGTTAGAGGTCTCTGATATTAATGGATGGAAAAACTTAAATAATATGCCTGTTTTTTTTACTGCCACTTGTGAGTTTAGCCGGTTTGATGACCCTGAAAGAACTTCTGCCGGAGAATATGTTGTTTTAAACCAAAATGGAGGAGGTGCCGCATTATTTACAACAACAAGAATAGCTTTTTCAGGGTCTAATTACGCTATAAACAAAAGTTTTTATAATTATGTATTTAAAAAAATCGGTGATAAGTTTCCTTGTCTGGGAGATATTATAAAACTTTCTAAAATAGAAAATGCTTCTGTGCCTAATTTAAGAAATTTTGTCTTGCTCGGCGATCCTGCTATGCAACTGGCTTACCCTAAATATGACGTTAACACAATATCAATTAATAATTGTTCTTTAAAAACAAATTATGATACTATAAAAGCTTTATCAAAAGTTGCAGTAAGCGGATATGTTCAGGATAATATTGGAAATAAATTGACAGATTTTAATGGTGTTATATATCCAACAGTATTTGACAAGACATCTGTTATAACTACCTTAGCAAACGACCCTGCAAGCAATCCGAAAAATTTTTATTTGCAAAAAAATATACTTTTCAAAGGGAAAGTGAGTGTTATAAATGGCGATTTTTTATTTACTTTTGTTGTGCCTAAAGATATTGCATATAATTATGGAATTGGAAAAATTAGCTATTATGCAGTAAATGATGATATAACAAATATATCTGATGCTAATGGATATTATGAAAATATAATTATAGGAGGCTCTAATGATAGTATTGAACCTGATGACATTGCTCCAAATATAAAACTTTATTTAAATGATACGAATTTTATGTGTGGAGGAATAACTGATGAACATCCTCTGTTACTGGCTTTTGTAAGTGATTGTAATGGTATAAATACTGTTGGAAATGGTATAGGACATGATATAACAGCTATTCTTGATAATAACAATAAGGGTTCTGTTGTTTTAAATGATTATTATGAATCTGATTTGGATGATTATAAAAAAGGGGTTATCAGATATCCTTTTTCAGATTTAAGTGAAGGAAAACATACATTAACATTGAAGGTCTGGGATGTTTATAATAATTCATCCCAAGCTTATACTGAATTTGTTGTTGTTAAATCTAATGAAGTGGTATTAAAAAATATGTTTAATTATCCTAATCCTTTTACAACAACCACTTGTTTTCGTTTTGAACATAATCAGGCATGCTCTGACTTAAATGTGCAGATAAAAATATTTTCTATTACAGGAAAACTTGTAAAAACTATTAATAAGACAATTTCAACAAGCGGATTTATAGCAGAATCTGTTAGCTGGGATGGCAAAAATGATTTTGGTTCAAAAGTAAGTAAAGGTATTTATATCTATAAGTTACAGGTAAATTTGAATACAGGAGAACATGCTGAAGCAACAGGTAAATTAATTATTTTAAAATAAAATAATTAAAAAAAGTAATAAATATTATTTATATTCGTTATTTTTTTATAAAATATTGTATATTTGTATTTTGAAATAGTAAAAAATGTTAATAGTTAGTAATTTTAGATGGTAAATACGTCAACTGACTGATTTTATATCTAACCTGGACAAGCCAGA
>CAZOSY010000245.1:0-4165 GCA_964582565.1 uncultured Bacteroidales bacterium
ATAATTGCAAAATCTATCGTAACTTCAAAATCAAGATAAATGTTCTGAACTCAAGGGGAGTTCTAATAATTGGTTTTGTATATGAAAGTGAGCGAAAAATATCAGTATGAGGCGGAGGGTAAAATATTCCGCAGGCATAGCCATAGCTATGGTGAGGAAAGATTTTGCCCGATAACGAAATAATGATATTTTGCAGCCATTTGTAATAAAAAGTAATTATTAGAACTCCCCTTAAGATACTTTTGATTTTTAATTTTTGTCTTTTGGCTTTTGACTTTATTATTTTAATTTCAAGCTATGAACGGTTACAATAAAACCTATTGTCCCCCTAATATTTTCTTTGAACCAGTTTATCTCTCATACCTGATATTTCTTTCCAGCCAGTATTAGTAAATTCATTTTTTAGTTCTGTATCTATTTTTTTTGTTTCTTCTCCAATTGTTATTAAAAGATTAACAGAGGCATTAAAATTTTGCTGATTATTATCCCATAGAAAATCATCAGTATTTTCAAAATTTTTACTATAAATTTTAATTTTTTCTATTGCTTCTAAAATTGTCAATATATAAACCAAATTTTTATCTTTATACATATATTATCTCCTTATCTGCTTTATATTTAATAATTGGATTTAAATATTTATAATTTATGAGCTCTATATCTTTCTTAAATGACTTTTTTAGTATGTTTTCTAATTCTATAAATTGAAAATAACCCAGATTATTCCCTTCTGACATTTCATATACAATATCTATGTCGCTATCTGGTGTTTGTTCGTTTCTGACAAAACTACCAAATAATCCAATGTTTTTAATATCAAATTTATTTTTAAACATTTTTTTTTTTTTTTTTAGATATCTTAAAATGCTATTTTTATCCATAATATTATTTAAAGATTAATGTGAATATATATACAAATTTATACAAAATTATTATTTCAGTATTATATTTATATTGCATTTTTATTTGGTTATACCAATCTGTATCAAGATAATACTGATTTTACAACATTTTTTCAAGACCAAAAAGTAAATTTATGATAATCACCTTTATCATTTCTTTTTTTTTGTAAAAACATTTTTATTTTTTGTGTAATTATAACAAAAATATCTAAATCTTCTTTTCTTAACCAGTCAATTGCTTCTTTTTCTTCAAAAAAAGCATCAATAATTATTATTAAAAAATCAAATTTGTTTTTTTTTAACCATGAATAAGCATCTTCATTGCCACGGATAGAATCACACAGAGCAGCATACTGATGATAATTATATTTTATAAGCCAGTCAAATGCTTCTTTTCCACATTTTTTACATCTGGATTGAATACAATCTGCAACAGCTGCTAATTCAGGATAACTATTATCTATTAACCATTTTAGTATTTTTTTATTGCCGGCAGCCGCTTCTCCAAAGGCAATAAGTATTTTTGGCGGATATTTTAACATAATATATATTAAATTATTTTAGTGTCCGACTAAAAATAAAATTAGAACTTATAATAGTAGATTCCTCTCCGCCTTAGGCGGAAGGAATGACAACTTCGTTATGTTGGATAGGTAAGTGTAAGGACACGTAAAACGCGTCCTTACACTCACCCTGAACTCTAAATAACACTGTCATTCCGAGTGATAGCGAGGAATCTCATAATATTTAGAAATGATTTTGCCTAAATTTTTAAATTTAGTCGGACACCAATGATTAAATTATTTTACAAATATACATAAAATAAACCATTCATAAATAGTACTGTTTTTCGTTTTATATTTCAAACTTTTGTCCTTATTTAATCCGTTAGTCAAAGACCTAGTAATTTCAAATTTCAAATTCTAATCTCAAATTTTATTTTTTATACTTGTGCCTTGTATCTTTTATCTTGTTAGCGGTTCCGTATTATTTTGCTGCCAGTTTTTTAACTTTCATAAAATATGCTTTATCAAGAGCATATCTTAAATCTCCTGCTGCACAAATATCCTGAAATGCTTTGTCATAGTTTTTTATTTTAAAATAAGATACAGACCTGTTCACATAAGAAGACGCATCATTAGGATTATTTTCAATAGCCATATTATAGTCATCTATTGACTGTTTATATAATTTAAGATTATATTTTGCAAGTCCACGCCATGAATATATTCCAGTTCTGTTTGGATTTAATTTAAGAGATATATCCAAATTTTTTATAGCATATTTAAAATCTTTTTTCTTAAAATAATTTAATCCTATCCAGTAATAAGCTAAATCATTGTCAGGCATAATGCTTAAAGATTTATTAAAGTCAATCATAGCATCATCATGTTTTCCCATATTATATTTTGCTATTCCTCTGTATATATAAGCTTGTTCGTTTTTTGGTTTATAAAACAAATATTTGTCATAGTCAGATATGGCAATTTTATATTTTTTTAAAGAACTGTAAGTGTTTGCTCTTCCTATTAATGCATCAGTATTGGATTTATTTAAACCAAGGCATTTGTTAAAATCTTTTAAAGCAAGGTTATATTTGCCTATGTTATAGTATAGCACTCCTCTGTTGCTGTATGCTCTGTGAGACGAGTTATCCAATGATATTGATTTATTATAATCTATAAGTGCTTTATCATAATCTTTAGCATAATTATAATAATAATATCCTCTGTTATTATAAGCAAAAGGCAGATTAGGATATTTATTTATTATATCTGTAAATAAAATTTCTCCGTTTTTCCATACTTTAATTCTTTGTTTGCTTAAATAAAAAAACATTACAGAAAAAGAAATAATAATTACTATAAAAATGTTTTTAAATCGTGAAATAGATTTTTTCTTGCTATCAGAGATGTAAGTATATGTCTTTCCAATAATAAAAAAAAAACCAATATAAGGGATATAAACATATCGTTCAGCCATAATAGCTCCGCCAACAGGCAATAATTGCAAGACCAGTATTATTGTTATAAGGAAAAATAAAGAGCCAAAAATGATGTCTTTATTAATTTTTTTTGATTTATATATTAAGAATGTAAATAAAAGAATAAAAAAAGGAGCAATATAATATATTGCAGGTAATATATTGTTTATCCTGTTAGGATAAGCATACATTGCTGACAGATTTACCGGAGCAAAAAGTTTATATATGTAAGTCATAAGTGAATAACATACTATTAACAATCTTTCGGGAATGCTGAATATTGGAGTTAAATCCTGAATCGCGTTTGAAGAACCCTGAGATAAAATTGCAAGTATTCCAAATAAAAATGAAAAAATAAAAAATGGTATTTTTTCAATTAATGTTTTATATATAATTTTTCTTTTGCCTGTAGCATCATATTTTTTTGTGTTTAAATATTTTGGCAATACATAGTAATCTGTTAATATTAATATTACAGGTAATACAACCGCTGCTGATTTTGATAATAAAGATAAAATGAATAACAATAAAGACAGGATGTAATATTTATTTTTAAATTTTATTTTAAAACCGTATTTTTTGCTTATTTTTAAATAATAAAGATAAGAAATTATTGAGCCTAGAAAAAAGAAAGAATAAAGCACATCTTTACGTTCTGAAATCCATGCAACAGATTCTACATGCATAGGATGAATGCCAAAAAACAGAGCTACAATAGCCGCAACTTCTATTCTTTTTGACAGCAAATAAATGAGCCAGAAGACAAGTAATACATTTAGCAAATGAATTATCAGATTATCAATATGATATAAAGCAGGCGATTCTCCAACAAGAGCATATTCAACAGCATAAGTTAAACTGGTAAGCGGATGATAATTGCCTTTATAAAAAATAGTGAAGATAGTTTTAATATTTTCAGATGAGATTTTATGAATAGGATTGTTATTAATGATATAACCGCCGTCATCCCAGTTTTTTGTAAAATCATTGTTAATAGACGAACTGTAACATATTAGAGTTATTACAGCTATAACTATTGCATAAATAGTTGTCTGTCTCTTAAAAAACGGCTGTTTTATGTTATCACTAATATTGCCTTTTACCTTTGTTAATGCTTTATGTTTATTGATATCTTTTCTTTGCATATTTTTTTATTAAATATCACTACAAAAATAATATTTTTAAAAGAATTTATTGTGTTATTTTATAGTAGATAAAATTTATACTATTACTTTTTAAAATCTTGTTTTTTTAGCAAGTTTTTTTATACTGAAACAAT
>CAZOSY010000246.1:0-4153 GCA_964582565.1 uncultured Bacteroidales bacterium
AATTAACCAGATTAAATAAAATTTTATGGAAAAATATAATCAGAGATAATTTAATATATTTGTAAAAAATTAATAAATTTTAAATTTGATAGTTTAAATAATATTAAATTGTTTTTTAAAAAAAAGAAATATATTTATTCCAACTCCCTTTCATCATTAGCATGGAAGCGTTTTAGAACAAACAAATTAGCAATATTATCGCTTGCTTTTATAATATTATCAGGTATAATATCAATTCTTGGCTATATTATAACACCTGATTCTACTCCTTTTGCTAATGAACAATTTCTTGAACTAACTGCAAAAAAGCCAGGTTTTTCTGTTAAAATGTTATTGATTAGAAAAAATATAAAAACAGAAAAAACTAATCTTTTAAAAAAAATGATATGGGGCAAAAAAAATCTTTATACATATATGCCTGTCAATAATTATTATTTTAAAGAAGACAAGATAATCATTGAAGAATATACCGGTATATCATCAGATAAAGGAGAAAAAAAACAATTTAATCTTGCTGATGTTGTTTATCCTGTTTTATCAGATGTTAAAGTTATTAAAAAAGATGATGCTATTAAATTTGTTGATATATATGGAAATACTAAAATAAAACATATAAAAGAGTTAAGAAAAACAATTGAAAATAATAATATTATTAACAAAAAATTTTTGTTAGGCACAGATCGCTTTGGAAGAGATATGTTAAGTCAGTTGATAATTGGGACAAGAGTCAGCTTGTCAGTAGGTTTTATCTCTGTATTTATATCTTTATTAGTTGGAATTTTACTCGGTTCATTAGCCGGTTTTTTTAGAGGTTGGATTGACAATTTAATAGTATGGTTTATCAATGTAGTATGGTCAATACCTACTTTATTACTTGTTATTGCTATTACTTTTGCTCTGGGCAAAGGATTTTGGCAGGTTTTTGTTGCTATAGGACTGACAATGTGGGTAGAAGTGGCACGTGTAGTGCGCGGGCAGATATTAAGTATAAGAGAGAAAGAATTTGTAGAAGCAGGAAGGGCTATGGGATTTAAAAATTCAAGAATAATTTTTAAACATATATTACCAAACGTTATGAGTGCTGTAATTGTCATATCTGCTGCAAACTTTGCTTCAGCAATTCTTATAGAAGCAGGACTGAGTTTTTTAGGTATTGGGGTTCAGCCACCTATGCCTTCGTGGGGCATAATGATAAAAGAACATTATACTTATATCATCCTTGATTCTGCTTTCTTGGCAATTATGCCGGGCTTGGCAATTATGATAATGGTGTTAGCTTTTATGCTTATAGGACAAGGTCTAAGAGATGCTCTTGATGTAAAAACTATTGAATAATAATTTTCTTTTCTGATGTGGATATATACTTTAAGTGGATATATACTTTAATCGGTTAAATTTTTTATTTTTTTTTACTATTTAATTTCATCAAAGCAAAAAAAAAAAATGTAAAGACAAATATTTTTATTACTTTTGCAATTTCTTAAAAAGGAGAGATGGGTGAGTGGCTTAAACCAACAGTTTGCTAAACTGTCGTACCTAAATATGGGTACCGGGGGTTCGAATCCCCCTTTCTCCGCGCAAAAGAGATATGTTTGTTAGATTTCGGGGTATAGCGTAGTCCGGTCATCGCGCCTGCTTTGGGAGCAGGAGGTCCCAAGTTCGAATCTTGGTACCCCGACAAAAAAAACAGTTAAAAATTTATTGTAATCTAAAATAAAGGGGATGTTATCGCGTCCCGATTTGTCTTCTATATTTATCATATAATATTTGATATTTAAAATCAAAAAAAAAATATGGCAAAGTCAAAGAAAAATATTTTTAAAGTTTAAAGAAAAAAGAAGGTCCCATAGCTCAAATGGATAGAGCATCAGCCTTCTAAGCTGAGGGTTGAAGGTTCGAGTCCTTCTGGGATCACATTCCAAAAAAAATTAAGTTTACCTGATTGTTATCTTCAAGTTAAAAAAAAGAGAAGAATGAACTGATTTCAATTTTTGTAAAAAGTATTGAAACTGCACAGAAAAATCAAAAATCATAAATAATTATTCAATCATAAAAAAATCAAAAATCGTTAATCAGTGTTCGGTATTCTATATTCAAAAAAGATAAATGAAAAGACCAGAAGATAACAAAACCTATACGTAATGCGGATTTAGTGCTAAAAAGAAAGATTATGCAAGTAAATAAAGTTAGTAGTATATTGAAAGTAAAGTGCAATAAAATCCCGCACTAAGCATAGATTAACCGTTCGGTTAAATATTTTATAAGTTAAATAGTTGATAGATAGATAAATAAATAGGAAAAAATAATAAAAAAGTAGTTTTTTTATGCGATAATTCAAAAACTTATTATATCTTTGTCAAGATTAAAGAAAATTGCTCAATCTACCTGTGCCGTTGGCACGGCAGACAGGCGGGTTCTGTAATTTTCTCTATTCAAAAGTAAAAAATTAAATTTTTAGAACCCACCATAAATAAAATGAAAATTAAAAGTGCGGCGTCAGCACGATAAACTCTGACAAAAATAAAATGAAAAAATTTACAATTGTTTTCTGCATTGTTGGGCTTATTACGTCAGGATTTGCGCAACCAGTTCTTAACTACAGTTCAACTCATTCCATCGGCACTCAAGCAGTATGGTATTATATTGGAGGAACAACCACTGCTCTTAATCAAAGTGGAGCAAATGTTACATGGGATCTTTCTGCTAACGGGTGTACACAAATCGGGACTTTTAACGCTGTTGACCCTTCAACAACACCATATGCGTCAACTTACCCTTCTGCAAATCTTGCTTACGAGTTGAATCAGACAGGCACTGGTATCACTTATGTGTATCATATAGACTCATCCACAGAATTAAATCAAATGGCACAGGACATTGGAGGAACATCTCCTGTTATTTATTCAAACTATAAAAAAGAGTTACAATATCCATTTAGCTATACGAACTCATTTATTGACACATACCAAACTACCACCGGAAGTCCGATAACGGATACCATTACTTATGATGCTTACGGAACACTTATTATCAACGGTAAAACATATACTAATGTTATTCGTTCAGGGGCTACTGGAGATAAAGCTTTGTACATAACCTCACCTGTTATATTTCCAATTGTTTTCACATCAGGTGGATATTATTTTTATAATGAACCTACAACTATCGGTATTGATAATTTACTGATAAACGTCCAAATAACTGTTTATCCCAATCCGGCAAAAGACAGATTAACCGTTCAACTTTCAAATTGTGATTTTTCGAAAGAAATAAAACTAACAATCATAAATAATCTAGGGCAAACAATAAAACAAATTCAAATTTTCAATGCATTGACAAGCATTGAACTTGATAATTTTACTCATGGATTATATTTTTATCAATTACAAAATAACCAAACCATTTTGAAAACGGGGAAAGTTATTATTGAATGATAGACGACAATAAAACAGAAACCATAAAGATAAGATTGGCAGCATATAATCGAGTATACGTCTGACGGTCAGATGACCGCCAGTGCGCCTCTCACACCACCAAGCATACGGGTCTCGTACTTGGCTGTTCATCAGACAAAAGAAATTTTGAGCTGTATCTCTCTTGATACAGTTCTATAAGATTTCTGAAATTGCTACCAAAAAAAAAGTATCCTCTCTTTTTCAGCCTTTCAAGTGTTACGGTTGTTCTCATCATTGGACTTTGAGCAATTGTCCAACCGCACATACGTGAACGAGACCAAGAGTAAGTTTGTCCTCTTGGAATACCCATTCTTATAAAACTTTTCATTCATTTGAAACTTTTCGGTGAAACTCGTAAATTATACTTACCCTTTTCGTCCTTTTTGTAAGTCGGAACAAAGCCATAACCCAATGTAAAGTAATTGATAGGACGACAAATAAAACAGTTAAAAATTTATTATAACCTTAAATCCGCAAAGATTTTATTAAAAAGTTGTCAAAACATTGTGTAGAAGTAGTTTTACACAATATCTGACAACTGAAAATTTTCACCTATTTTAGCGGTGTAAAACAAAAAGTAGGTAAATAAAATTTTTCGCAATGAAAGTACAAAAAATATCAAATAACGTAAGCCCTTTTTCAGGTATATCCTTAAATCCTTGCGGATTTAAGGTTTATCAGAAATAAAGGCATCTTTC
>CAZOSY010000247.1:0-4053 GCA_964582565.1 uncultured Bacteroidales bacterium
ATAATTGTTATAATTGAGATTATTTTAAGTTTCATTAATATCCTTTTTGTTTAAAGATGTAAAAATACAACTTTTTTAATAATTGTAATTTTTTTATCATAAAGAATTAATTTTCAAATATATAATTTTTTATTAAATTTCTCTTTTTAATTCACTTATCATAATTATCATAAATGCAATAAGAACAGGTAATCCAATAAGTAAAGCTAATATAATTTCTAACATTTTTTTAATTTTTTTACATTTTTAATAATTCTAAAATATGATCTTACGAATATAACAAATATAGATAATAAAGCTATAATTCCAACAATTAATAAAATTGAAACAAATATTTCTTTTTCAGAAATAATTTTGAATGATAAACTTACATTTCCAGTAACTAAACCAATCAAGATTAAAGTATATATTTTAAATAACTCTACTTCTGTTTTTAATTCTTCTTTAATAATTTCTTTGTCCATAAATACAAAAATAAACAAATTTTAATTAAAAATGCAAATATACAACTTTTTTTAATAATTGTAATTTTTTTTTATTATGATTTCAAAATTTTTTATGATAAGCACTGTTTTATTGCTGTTTGAGCATAAAAAATAAACATAAAACGAATTTTTAAGTTATACGAAACCGCTATCAAAATGATGAATATCATTTTGATAGTTTGGTTGAGTTAATGCCGAACGACTGAAACTTGCAAAATTTTATTTTCGCTTAGTTGAAAGCGGTTCGGTATTACAATCCCAAATATGTATTTATTTCAAATTAATTGTTTTATAAATTACGATAAATATCTTTACGATGTGCTATTTTAATAACTTCAATAATTAAAATATCATCATTAATTGAATATAATATTCTATAATTCCCAATTCTTATACGATATTTATTAATTGTATTTGTAATTTTTTTACAACCTACAGGTCTCGGATTTTCAGATAAAGTATCAATTTTATTTGAAACTTTTTTTACTATATTATTTGGTAACCTAAATAATAATTTTTTAACATTTTTCTTAATCTTTATACTATATCTCATTCTGTTTTCCCTGCTTTTCTAAGTTCGTTTTTTACACTTTCCCAGTCCTCACTTGGTTCATTTTTTAACAACTCAATTGCTATAATGTCTTCTAATTCTTCTAAATATTCAGTTGTAATATTTTTGGGATTATTAATATCAATGATCAGGGCTAATTTTTCACCCTTATCATTTGTTACATAATTTACGCCTTTCATGTTTTATTATTTTTATGAATTAAAAAAATATTTTTATCTTTTATATGCAGAATTTTTTATATTGTTATTAATATTTTGCAAATGTAATAAATATTTCTGAAAATAAATAACTAAATTTTCGCATTAAAAAATTATTGAAAATTAGAAAAAAATATGAAAATATGATATAATTTAAAATAAGTTATTAATTTAGTGCAATTTATTAATATGAATTTAATCTTTAACATTTTGCATAAAAAAAATGAACATAAAACGAATTTATAAGAAATTTTTCTGGGGAATATTAATATTTTTTGTAATATTAACAGGGACAGTAATAATTATTGCTCATTTTTATGAAGACAGTATAAAAGATTTGTTTATAAAAGAGATTAATAAACATTTAACAACAGAGATTTCTGTTAAAGATATAAATTTTTCATTACTACGAAAATTTCCTAATGCTTCATTAGAATTTACCGATATTGTTGCAAGAGATTCAACTTTTAAGGATAAAAAAGGAATTTTATTAAAAGCAAAAAATGTTTATTTACAGTTTAATGTTTTAGATTTAATTAATAAAAATTATACAATTAAAGAAATAGACATAAACAAGGGTAATATTAATCTTTTATTTTATAAAGACGGAATATATAATTTGCATTTCTGGAAGTCCCTGCCCGATTCTGTAAAATCTTTGGTATCAGTTGATTTGCAAAAAATAACATTCAGCAATATCAATGTCTTTTGGAAAAATTATTATGATATTGAACAGGAATATTCTTTTGTAGCAAAAGATATTGTCCTGAAAGGAAATTTTTCTGATATTAAATATTCTTTACGCTCAAAAGGTGAAATATTTATTAATTATGTTAAAATTGAAAACGTTACTTTTTTGAAAAACAAAGACGCAGAAGCAAACCTTGTTTTAAAAGTGAACACACAAAATAATATTCATAAATACAAATTTGAAAAATGTGTTTTTAGCATAGATAATCTTAATTTTGATATAAACGGTAATGTTGTTTACAGTGATGTATCAAAATATTCGGACTTAAAAGTTAAAGGCAAAAATCTTGATGCACAGTCATTTATAAAAGAAATACCAAAAGAATATAATAGATATTTTAAAGATTATAAGAGCAAGGGAGAACTTTATTTTAATACCATGATAAAAGGTCGTTTTGATAAAGATTACTTGCCTCTTATTGTCTCAAACTTTGGACTAAAAAATGCTAAAATCATTAAAAAAAATTCTTCTGTTGCTCTTGAAAATGTAAATCTTACAGGAACATATTCAAACGGAAACCAACAAAATCTTAAATCCAGTTATATTGATATTAAAGGTTTTACTGCTAATTTGAAATCAGGAAAGATAAAAGCCGATTTTGTAATACAAAATTTTGTAAAACCCCAGATTGAACTTATATCTTATGCAGAGTTAAATCTTGATGATTTGAATGAATTTATAAATTTAGATACAATTTCTTCTATTAAGGGCTATGTAAATATAAACTCATCTTTTAAGTGCAAACCAAACAGCATAAATAAATTTACTTCACACGACTTTATTAATAGTACAACATCAGGCAAAATGATAATAAAGGATGTTGATTTTTGTATAAAAAATAATCCTCTTAAATACAATAATTTTAATGGAGAATTTGTTTTTAACAATAATGATATTGTGATTAAAAATTTTACAGGCAAAATATCTGAAAGTGATTTTAATATTAAAGGTTATTTAAGGAATATACTTTCTTATATATTTATATCTGAACAAAAATTACAAATAAAAACAAGTATGACGTCTAAAAATATTAATCTTGATGAATTACTGCACAATAAATCCTCAAAATCAGATACCAATGGTTATAAATTAACTTTTTCTGATAAACTTGATATTAATTCTGATATTAATATTGATAAAATTAATTTTAAAAAATTTAAAGCTACAGACATAAAAGGAAAAGTAAAACTAAAAGACCAAAAACTTTTTGTAAATGATATTACTTTAAATACAATGGATGGTAAAATTAGTGCAACAGGAAGTATTGATGCGACATATAATGATTCATTACTGATAATTTCTACTGGTTCAATAAAAAAAGTTGATGTTAATAAAATGTTTGAGCAGTTTGAAAATTTTGGACAGGATAATTTAAAAGATAAAAATTTAAAAGGAATTTTATGTTCTGATGTTCAGTTTGTTTCTGTATGGAGTTCTGATTTAAAAATATGTATGGATAAAATATATGCAAACGCAGATATCACAATAGAAAAAGGCGAATTAATTGATTATATATCAGCAGATAAACTTTCTAAATTCCTTAAAATCAAGGACTTATCAGATATTAAGTTTTCTGCTTTGCAAAATCATATTGAAATAAAAAACAAAAAAATATTTATACCGGAAATGCAAATAAATTCAAATGCAATAAATATAACAGGATCAGGGACACATACTTTTGACAATAAAATAGATTATCATTTAAAAATATTGCTATCAGAATTATTAGCCAAAAAAGCTAAAAAAGCCAAAAAAGAAAATGAAGAATTTGGTATTGTTGAAGATGATAGTTTGGGTAGGACAAGTTTATATGTTCATATAACCGGCACTGTTGACAGACCTGTTTTTAAATATGATAAAAAAAAGGTGAAAAAAAAGATAAAAAATGATATAAAAAAAGAAAAAAATAACATAAAAAAAATCTTAAATGAAGAGTTTGGCTTGTTTAAAAAAGATACAACCATAAATAAAAAACAGGCAAAAAAAATAATTAAAGAGCAAGAGATATTAAAACAGCAGGAACAAGGAAAATTTATTATTGAGTGGGAA
>CAZOSY010000248.1:0-4052 GCA_964582565.1 uncultured Bacteroidales bacterium
TTTATTATTATTTAGGTATAAGGGTATATGGTATAAAGGTATAGGGTATAGTAGTTGCACTCAGCCCTTATTTCAATATTCTTTATTTCCTTATACCTCATACTCCCTATCTATTTTTGAGATTTAACAAATTTAATATAATCATTGAGAATTACCTTAGCATCTTCTATCAAAGATGTGGAATAATTTTTTTATAGAAGAACAATTTCAATAACCTTGCTTTTTCCCATGCTTCAAGTGTTGTGAAATCTTTTTGTGCTTCTTTATTTCCTTATTCCCTTATTCCTTTATACCCTTATACCTTATTTCCCTATACCTGAATAGTTACAAATAAAATTGTTACAAAGATAATTATTTTTTAAATATCAGGTTTTATCTTGAGCAGTTTTTTCTAAAATCCAGATGCTTACAATACCTGTTATCATTAATATTATTGCAATTATAACTTGTGTATTAAAACTATCAGGTATATATCTTTGGTATCCTGTAACAATAGGATGACCTTTTTCTAATATTTGGTTACTAAGATTATCTAAAAGATATTTTTCGTGTTTCCATGGCCATATAACGACTAATGAGCCGAGAATAAAACCTGTTAGCAGAGATATGGTCTGGTCTTTGAATTTTTTTAAAATCCATGAGAATACATGAGAAAAAACTAATATTCCTAATATACATCCTAAGAAAAAAGGTATTAATATTGACAGGTTTATATCTTTTACTGCGTCAATAACAAGGAGCTTATAGTTTCCCATTAATATAAGGATAAAAGAGCCAGAAATACCCGGAAGCACCATACTTGTAATGCCTGTAACTCCACAAAGGAAGATATAAAAAATATTTTTATTTTCAGTTGTAGGATTAAGCATTGAAATTATTATAGCAATAATTGTTCCTGTGATAAAAAATATTATAACATTTGTTGTCCATTTTTTTACAGTTTTTCCTACAAAATATACAGAAGCCAAGATAAGTCCGAAGAAGTATGCCCATACATAAACAGGATAATATTCAAACAGGAAAGCAAGCACATTAGCAAGAGAGAAAGCAGCTATTCCAATACCAGCAACTATTGTCATTAAAAATTTAAAATCTGTATAAGCAAGAAATTTTTTTAATTTGCCGGAAAACAATAATTTTATTGCTGTAATATCAAATGATTTGATAGAGTTTATAATTCTTTCAAACACTTTTGTAATAAGAGCTATAGTTCCTCCTGATACGCCCGGTATTGCATTTGCTATACCTATACTTATACCTTTGAGTAGAAATACAAAGTATTTTTTCATTTTTTTTATTAATTTTTTGTATTACATTATTAACCTGTCAGGGTCCGTAGAACTCATATACGTTCATTTTTCGCCTCAGTACGCTACAAGGTAATCCTGACAGAGTTTACAATTTGCCAAATTATATTTTCCAATTAAATTTGTGATAGAACAATATTTTATGACATTAAGGCATATATTTTTTTTGGAGTTTTTCGGGTAAGAATTGTGAAAATGTGTCGCCTCTAAGTCCTACACGTAATGTTTCCAAAGATATTACTTCTCTTGGTGCTATATTTCCGAGGTTAACATTATGACCAAAATTTTTTATAAACCATGCTTGTTGTGATTTTTGTGGTGCTTCCCACAGGATTTTTTCCTGCTCAACTTTTTTTAGTATTTCGTTTATTAGTTCAGTATTTGCTTTTCCATTAGGATGATATATTCCAACGGTTCCACTTTCTCTTGCTTCTGCTATAACAAAAGAAGAGCCGGCAGAGAGTTCATTTTCCATCATTTCTATCCATTTGTCAGGTTGGATAATAACATTTGCTTTTTTAGAGCCAACTTCAGAAAGCACAGTATAAGATTTTGATAGTTTGTTAATGTATTCACATTTTTTGTCATGGTCTATTGCAATAGAGCCATCAGAGACCTCTAATGTATCTATTTTATAGCTGTCAATAAGTTTAATATAATCTGTGAACATATTTCTTATAATATATGCTTCAAACAGAGTGCCGCCAAGATAAGTTTTGATATTGGCTTTTTTATATAAAAGGACTTTTTCTTTAATGTTATTCATAACAGCAGAGGTTCCGAATCCTAATTTTACAAAGTCAATATATTGTCCTGCTGTTGATATAATATTTTCTGCTTCATTAATGCTTAGTCCTTTGTCCATGACCATTGCAACGCCATATTTTCTTGGTTTTTTTGTTCTTTTAGGTATATAAGGTAAATTGTACATAAATGTATTGATTTAAAGATTTATATTTTTTTTATATCTTTTTCAGATATATCTGGTTTGTTAGTTTCTATTAGTTCAATAATGTGAGTATTATTTTTTAAGTTTGGTTGATATTCAAATAGTTTTGAATATTTATCATAATTTAACATTAAAGCTATTTCCAGACAATTATATGCTTGTTTTGATTTTCTGTAGTTTATCATATAAGCTGTTAATCTGTAATATAAGTCAGCATTGTCAGCTTCTCCTTTCGGACGTGGATAATCTTTGTCATCCTGATGAATTCCTTGTTTCGCAATTTTTATAGCTTGTTCATAGTCCTTTTGTTTTGCAAAAGCATTTGAGTAGTCAAGCCATATTTCTTTGTTTTTATTATTTTGTTCTATTGCTTTTTGGTAAGATTCTATAGCATTTTTATATAGTTTATATTTGAATTGGGTTTTCCCTAATTTATGCCACAATCTTGAATTTGAAGGGTTAAGAGTTGCTGCTTTTTGCATATATTCCAATGCTTCATTTGGACAATTTTGCTTGTCAAAAATTGTTCCTATATTAGAATATACATCAAAAAAAGTATTGTCTAATTTAACAACTTTTTTATAATATTTTATAGCTAGCTGGTAATGTTCTATATCTTCATAGCATTCTCCTATGCAGTAATATGTAAGTATATTTTTTTGTTGTTCGTATAATAAAGATTGCTTATACATTTTAATAGCTTCTTTGTATTGTTTAAGTTCTGTCAAAGAAATAGCTTTATAAAAGTAAGCAGAAGTAAAATTTTCATCAATAGCTATTGCAAAGTCATAAGCATTAATAGATTTTTCGTATAATCCAAGGTTACTATAACTTAGTCCTAATCCAAACCATATTTGTTTAGAATGTGGTTTGTTATCAATATATTTATTAAAAAAGTTAATACCATCTTCTATTGAGTTATTTATTTCAAAACAATAAGTAATGTCTAAAATATTATTTTCGTTGTCTGGATTTATAATAATAGCTTTTTTTAAAAAATCAATAGCTTTACTATAGTTTCCAATGGTTTCGTATTCAATAGCAATATTTGAGAATATCTCTTCTTTGTCTTGGTCATCTATTTGATATGAATAGATTTCGCTTATTGCTTTAGTATATTCTTCAATAGCTTTATCATGTTGTTTTTGTTTGCTATATATATCGGCTTTAGTAATATATATATCAAAATTATTTGGCTCTAATATTTCAATTTCAGAAAGTGTTTTTATAGCTTTTTCGGGTTTATTTGTTAAAGATAATAATTGTGCTTTTTTTATAATAAGGGAAGTGGAGCTTGGATGTTGTTTAATGGCATATTTTAATATTTGTTTAATCTTTTTTATATTATTTCGTTCAAAATAATAGTCAATAATATCTTCAAAATCTTCAATATCAAAGAAATAGTGTTCCTTTTTTCTTAACATTTCTTCAAATCGTTTGATTAAGATGTCTGTATTTTGATTATTATCTTCGTTAAAATATTCTTGCATAAGAGATTTGTAAAAAATTGTTAAATGTTATATGTTTTTTAAACTTGAATCCACTCCGAAAAGTCAAAATTGTGTCATTCCGAATAACGTCATCCTGAACTCGTTTCAGGGTTAGTTCGGAATCTCTAATTCTAATAATATCAAAAGATGCTGAAACAAATTCAGCATGACAAATAAGTAAATATCTACTTTTCGGAGTATACTCAGTTATGTAATCTATAATGTAAATTTAATCAAAAGAAAAATATCATTTATTCAATCAATAATTTTTTAATAACAGTGCTATTGTCAGTTATTATTTTAACA
>CAZOSY010000249.1:0-4049 GCA_964582565.1 uncultured Bacteroidales bacterium
TATGAAGAAGTCGGTAAAATGTTGGGAAGTATGGCAAATAATCCAGAAAAATTTATCCCAAAATAATAGATGCTACTGCCACTGCTACTACCACTATCTTATTATTTGTTTGTAGCTTTGCTACGTTATGTTGTTTATATTATATGTTTTACATTCCAAATAATTATATCTGTTAAATTCGTCAATGAATTCTATGTCTGGATAACCAGTCGATTTCTTTTTACCACTAATAGTTTTAGGTGTGTCTGCTTTATAATTGTATTTATTTAAAGCATTTTTTACAAAAGGTTCTATATCATTACCTACTTCATTTGGTCTTGGTCTTAAAATACCTTTTTTGTTTACTTCTAAACCTATTTTTAGATCCACTTGTTTTAGTAAGTCTAGCACTTTTTGATGATCAGATTTTGTAAAGTCAAAGGACATAACTTTTTTACCTGTCATTTCTTCTATTACTATTAATTAACCCTCAACATATTTTCCACAATAAGGACAAGTAATAACTCCTATGTATTCTTTTTCTATGCCAAATTCATGATTACAATGTGGACATTTGAGCTTAATACCTACAAAATAAAAATCTTCTTCGTCCATACTTTTTAATTCTTTTATGATCAATTCTACATTTCTCTTTTCTTTAGTCATAATACATTCTTTCCTTATTCATAGTATTTATCCAAAATATGACAATGAGTTCCGTTAAATTCTTTTCTTATTCTATATTTCGTTGTTTCACCCTTTGTATAATATATCAACTGAACATCCGAAATAGGTCCTACCACTTTACCTGAAATAAATTTTAGAATGTAATGCTCTTTAATATATTCAAATTTGGTGCAATAAAGATATTCTAATATACCTCTTTTTTTGAGCCTTTCAATTACAGAAGCACTACATAACCATGTACCATCCATTTTTTGATTGGATAAATTAGTTTTGATATTTACATAAACAGTTTCGCCTTCCAAATCAATAATAATTACATCATAGCCACTCCAATTACCGTATTTCACATTATCTTTTCCAAAAAAGTCAATAGTAAAACTAATTACATGTTTTTCAATAACATCAGAGAGTGTTCTTGTTGAAAGTTCAATATTATATTTTCCTGCTATAGTTGCAAGTTTTTTGCCATTCAAATAATCTTTGCATTTTAAGCAAAACTCTTTTAGCTTCTTTTTCGTTTTGTTTTTCATTAGGATACTCCTTGTAAAATCATTTCCAAATTAATTGTTAAATTTTCAATCATTGTTTTACATATAGATAAATCTCTGCCATTGAGAATATTAAACCTATATTCTCTCAAAATTTCTTTATATCTATCACCTATTTCTTTCTGAATTTTCTTGGAAACAATAGGAATAGGAAGATACAAAAGATCTGTTTTGTTTATACTCACAGTTCCTACTCCATGTTTAAGAAGATTTATGGAATCTTTACCAAATTTCGTTTTGAGATAGACAACAAGGAAATAAGGATTAATTTTTTCAACTTTAAAAATATGAATGTAATCAGTTGCTACTCCTTCATCTTTTTTAGCGTCGATGATAGCCACTCTACCAGCACAACCGACGCCGACTCTCACAAACAAAATATCCTCAATCTTTGCATAGGCATTTGGAAAATTCATCTTGCTTAAATGGTTGATAAACTTTTCATCCTTTTTATAGTTAATGCCGATTTCGGTGATATTAGTGGCATGAAGGAATCTTAAACCCTTATCAGCAAATTCTCTTTCTTTTCCATAAAGAGTTTTTCCAGTCTTGCAATAAGCTATAAAACTCCTAAGAGCAATGAATTTAATCCCTTTATTTATCAACTCATTTAAACTATTATGTTTCAAATTATGGTAATAGTAATAGTCCATCCTGTTAACCAAATCATCCGACTTAACTTCTATTATATTATTAAGAATTCCTACTTTTTGAAAGTCATAAAGATTCGCTAAATAGTCCATTCTTTTATTTATCTTCTTTTCTAAAATCAAAACGCTCGTTTTAGCTGAGGTATCTCTAAAAATATTCCTTGGAAGGTTTATGATGTGTTTAACTTCCGTCTCCTTAAGTATAAATTTCCTAACATATCTATATTGAGGATTAGATAATATCCCGTCTGGAAGAACAATTACGATATATCCTCCATTTTTGGCTAATCTAATAAATAGTTCAAGAAAAAGAACCTCTATTGCCTGACCTCTCATTAATTTACCATTACTCCGTGCCAACTTATAATTTACCAGAACCTTTGGTTCTTTTATTCTCTGAAACCAGCTACTAAATGGAGGATTTCCCACTACAAGGTCAAAACTACCATTTGAAATAATCTTCTTTATCTCAGGGTTTTTCCATGTTTCTTCTAACAAACTATTGTCCGTAAAATGGAAAGAATTTAAAATCTTCATCCTTTTGAGATTTTGAATTACAGATCTATCAACATCTATCCCAAATAATTTTGCATTATTCCATTTATTAGAAGCAACTTTGAGAAATATCCCATATCCTACGGCTGGGTCTATTATGTTTGTAACATTGAGCATTGGCACAAATGCAAGTGCTTTTTCAACCACAATTTCTGGTGTAAAATATTGATTATGATTTTTCCTATTATGATGTTTTTTATATATAGATTCAATTACCGTAGAATTATTATCCACTTCTTCGTTTTGAAAAAGGGTATTTGGAATTTTATTTAAACTAAAATTTTCTAAAATTTTTATAAACATTTATATACTTTTTTTTTACAAATATACTTATTTTTGTTTAATCACACACAACACAATAGTGTTTTATGCGAAAACCTGTGCTGAATTCATTTCAGTATTCAAAAATACAAAAAAAATTTTTAAAAAAACTATTTTTTAATGAAAATTAAATATTGGTTAAAAGTGATAAGCTGAATTTTGCATAAAACTAAGTTGACTGAACGGTTAGTATAAGAATAGTAGCCAACTGCGGATAAATTTTCTTTCAAGTTGCGATGAAGTTGAAGAGGGCTACAATCCTTGAATTTACTATTATTTCAGCTATTATTTTTATACATTGTTACTTGCTTTAATTTAGTTCTTTATCCTTTTCTTGTGTTAATGTATATCTAATTCCAAGCAAAAGTTGGCTATTCAAATAATTGATAAAAAAGTCATCTTTTAATACACCTTGTAAACCTTGGTAATAGGATAGTGTCAATTTCGCCTTTGAATTGATTTTATGTTCATATCCAAATAGTAATCCAAAGTCTATCCTATTGAAGTAGTCATATTCCCCAAGCTTAAAAACATTCATTCCTTTTTGCGTATCTGAATAGATTTCATTGCCATTATAGCGACCCGTAACATTGTAATAGTTCCTGATGTCTATTCTCCACAAATAAGAAACTTGCCCGCCAATAAACAAGTTAATTTTATTCACATGAATTAAAGCTGTTAGTCCCACATAGTGCATATGAGTAGTAAAATCACTTATAGTCTGGAATGTTGAATCTGGATTATTCCAATTGTATGAATTATATACTGTGTATTCCCGATTCCCTTTTTTGGAGTAATTTAAGCCAAAACTTGAGCTAAAGTTTTTACCCAAATCGAATTTAGAGTCTGCTCCTATAGTTACAGACCAAGTAGGATAATGCTTGAATTTCTCAAATTGTGAAATATATGTTGGAAAGTTCACCTGCCGTAAATTATAACGACTCATTCCAACTCCTGTTGAGAGTTCTATTTGCTGCCCTATCCCCAAATAAGGAAAACTTAAGGTTAAGCACCATAAAATCAATAGTTGTTTCATATGTCTTATTGCAAGTAACGTCCTGATAAATACGTAATTTACAACCGAGAGAAAAATCTACCTGCCTGCGGCAGACAGGTGGGTATTCTATAAATATATTTTCCCCGTATCAGTATAGTTGAGTAAATTCATATATAAAATTACTCATTTATTAAGTGCTTATGAACAATTTAGTGAATATATAAATTTTATAGGTGATAATCAATAAAATGAATTGTAAAAATTATTTTAAGCTATGCTTTTTGTATTTCTTTTACAATTTCCATTCCTTCT
>CAZOSY010000250.1:0-4030 GCA_964582565.1 uncultured Bacteroidales bacterium
GTTAATAAAAATTGTTTAAATTATTTTTTTTAACCATAGAATTCGGAACGACATTATAAATGCGGTCAGGCATCTGCCTGATTCAACAGTATAAAGTTGACAAGACATTAGAACTTAAAATTTAAAACATTAAACTTCAAGCGACAAACTTTAAACCTTAAAATTGGAAATAATTCTTAGCATATTCTATACTGCCTTATTCATCTTATTAATATACAAGATAAAGTTTTTCAAAATTGATGGATTATCAAGAAAATATATATCTATCATTTTTCTTTTTAAAATAGTATCCGGCATTGTTATGTTTCTCATATATACATACTATTATACAAATCGTTCTACTGCCGACATATTCAAATATTTTGATGATGGAAATATAATGTATAGTGCTTTATCAGAAAAGCCATCAGATTATATAAAAATGATTACAGGAATAGAAAATGATAATCCTCATTTTGACTTGTATTACAGAAAAATGAATAACTGGTACAGACAATATGAAAGCACTATGTATAATGATAATCATACAATTATCAGATTTAATGCTTTTGTCAGAATATTTTCTTTTGCCTGTTATAATGTTCATAATATTTTTATGAATTTTTTATCTTTAATAGGTCTCGTGGCTATTTATAAATTTTTTGTCCGGTTTTTGTCTGACAAAAGAAAAGAAATACTTTTTGCTGTATTTTTAATGCCTTGTGTAATGTTCTGGGGCTCAGGTGTCTTAAAAGAAGGTCTGTTGATTTTTGGCTCAGGTCTATTGATTTATTATTTTAATGAAATTATAAATAAAAGAAAAATTATTAAAAGTATAATATGTATATTTATATCATTTGTTTTACTGTTATACACTAAATATTATATACTTTTTATACTTATTCCTTTGTTAATAGCTTATCTGTGGGTTGAAAAAACAAATCATAAAAATGTTTTATTAAAATATACCGGTGTCTTAATATTTTTTCTGCTTGTTGTTTTAAACATAAAGTATATTTCCCCTGAATATGATGTTTTACAGATACTTGCAATGAAGCAAAATGATTTTATTAATCTTGCACAGTCATTAAACTCGGGAAGCATTATAAAAGTTAATATTCTAAGACCTGATTTTTTTAATGTTTTAATAAATTCGCCAAAAGCTTTTCTTAATACTTTGTTAAGACCTCATCTGTTTGATTCTTTTTCCCTGTTTACTTTACTGGCTGCAATAGAAAACTTCTTAATATTAGTAGCTGGTATCATTGCTTTGATATTTATAAAAATAAGAGGGATAAACAAAAATCTGTTTGTTTTTTCACTTTTTTTTGTGATAATTACTTTCACACTTATAGGACTTACCACCCCTGTATTCGGAGCTATTGTAAGATATAAAATTCCGGCTCTGCCATTTCTTATTATTATTTTTATAATGATTTTTGATAAAGAAAAATTTTTAAAGAAATTCAAAAAAAAACAAATAAAAATTTAAGTTGAATTATTTATAAATTAAATTATATGTTATTATCATTATCCTCGTCATTCAGTTCCGGGTATAAATTTAAGAAACACACATTTTTGCGAGAACAGGTAAAGGCAATTTCCAATATTACAGATAAAAAGTTTGTTATTAGCAGGCAAAATCTTTGTAAAGGAATTTATATCTATAAAATATCTTCTGATAATGGATTAATTAGTACAGGGAAACTGATAGTTAATTAATATTAAGACCTGTCAGAGTTCGCAGAACCTGACATTGTCTTAAAAAATTAAGTAGCATGTTCTATACTGCTACTGATTTATTGTCTTAATTAATTTCTGCCAAATCCTGCTCAACTCTCAGATTATCAATAATAAAATGCTGTCTCTCCGGCGTATTTTTGCCCATATAAAATGAAATAAGTTCTTCAACAGAAGAATCTCTGTTAAACATTACCGGTTCAAGACGCATTGATAAGCCAATAAAATGTTTGAATTCATCAGGAGATATTTCGCCAAGTCCTTTAAATCTTGTTATTTCCGTTTTATAAGAAAGTTTTGATATTGCCTGTTGTTTCTCTTTTTCAGAATAGCAATAAATTGTTTTTTGCTTGTTTCTAACTCTAAACAAAGGCGTTTGCAGAATATAAACATGCTCATTTTTAATTAAATCGGGATAAAACTGAATAAAAAATGTTAACAGCAACAAACGGATATGCATACCATCAACATCAGCATCAGTTGCAATAACTATATTATTATACCTTAAATTTTCAATACCTTCTTCTATGTTAATTGCTGATTGCAACAGATTAAATTCTTCATTTTCATATACTATTTTTTTGCTCATGCCATAGCAGTTCAATGGCTTGCCTTTTAAACTAAATACTGCCTGAATGTTAACATCTCTTGACTTGGTAATTGACCCGCTTGCAGAGTCGCCTTCTGTTATAAATAATGTAGATTCCAATCGTCTGTCATCATTTGTGTTATAGTGAATTCTGCAATCCCTTACTTTTTTATTATGAATACTAACCTTTTTAATACTTTCTCTGGCAAGTTTCTTTATATTAACAATCTCTTTACGTTCTTTTTCTGACTGTTGTATTTTTTTTAATATTATATCAGCTATATCAGAATTAATATGAAGAAAATCATCTAGTTTTCTTTTTACAATATCTGTTATATAACTTTTTACTGTCTTGCCTTTAGGTTCCATATAAATAGAACCTAACTTTGTTTTTGTCTGTGATTCAAAAACAGGTTCCTGAACCTTTATACTCAATGCTGCTGTAATTGATGACCTTATATCAGAAGCATCAAAGTCTTTTTTATAAAACTCTCTTATTGTCTTTACAATAGCTTCTCTAAAAGCTGCCTGATGTGTTCCTCCCTGTGTTGTATATTGCCCGTTAACAAAAGAATAATATTCCTCTCCATATTTATTTGAATAATGCGTTACAGCAAATTCCATGTCATCTTCTTTAATATGAATGATTGGATATAAAACAGGTGAGTCAATATTACGTTCAAGCAAATCCAACAAACCATTCTTTGAACAAAATTTTTCCCCATTAAAATATATTTTTAAACCAGTATTTAAAAATACATAATTCCAGAGGAATTTTTCAATATGCTCACTTATAAAGTGAAAACTTCCAAAAATCTGTTGGTCAGGAATAAAATCTATTATTGTCCCGTTTTTTAAATCTGTATTTGTTTTGTCTTGTTCTTTATTTAATTTTCCCTGTTCAAAATGAACTATTTTACTCTTTCCATCTCTTATAGATTGTGCAGAAAAATAATCTGATAAAGCATTAACAACTTTTACTCCTATTCCGTTTAATCCTACTGTTTTTTTAAATACTTTTGAATCATATTTAGCACCTGTGTTTATTTTTGAAACACATTCCGTTAATTTTCCAATAGGTATTCCTCTTCCATAATCACGGACAGTAACTTTTTTTTCATTTACAGATATTTCAATATTTTTACCATATCCCATTATAAATTCATCAATAGAGTTGTCAATAACTTCTTTTATAAGAACATAAATGCCATCATCCTTTGATGCGCCATCACCGAGTTTACCTATATACATTCCCGGTCGTAATCTGATATGTTCTTTCCAGTCAAGCGAACGAACTGTATCTTCTGTGTATTTTTCTGCTACCATTTTTATATTAAATCATTTTTCCGTCTTATGTTAAAAATTTACATTAAGTAGGCGGATTAAAAAGATATTTTTATATTATTTTTATTTTTTGCAAAGATAAGATAAAGAAAAAACTTATAACAACTATTCCGTCAAAATGTTTCAACATTCTAACAACTTGTCTTTCAGGTATTTAAATAAGTTATGAAACATCCATGACTCTGCCTAAGGCGGATATTTCATAGGGGTTAAATCATTATTCGTTAATCAGTATTCAATATTCAATTTTTCATTCTTTTTTTTTAACTTGAAGATAACATCTATGATGTAAAATATTTATATAAATAGATGTACTAAGGGATTGACAGTTAATTGTTTTTAGGTGGGGAAAGAGAGGCGTTTAGCCATAGGCGAAAC
>CAZOSY010000251.1:0-4019 GCA_964582565.1 uncultured Bacteroidales bacterium
TACAGCTCCTGTGTTTGACCATATTCCATAAACAGAGTTTGGACCTTCTCCGTTTGTTGGACCTTCTCCGTTTAATAGTCCGCCCCCATATTGTACCATGGTAGAGTTCATATAATAATCTGAGTGTAGATAATATTGAGAAGTATAATTAGATAAGTTGGGATTAACATCAGAACCTTCAAAAGAATATAATGTGTCTCTAAATCCATTATGAATCCAAACATTGTTATATCCCAGTGTAGTGTCAGAACTTAATTCATAAGAATTTACTTTATATGTTTTAAATTTTCCCACATAGCCATATTTAAACAGGTCGTCTTTATGTTCAGGGTCTTGGACCGTTTGATAAAAATTTGAGTAGTCAGCTTGTATAGAGTAAAATACATTTTGTATTAGCGAAGATTTGTTTTCTTTTGTTGTAGGGAATCTTTGAGTAAATCTGCCATATACTCTCCATGTATTATCAATTACCTGCGGATTATTTTTTGAGTTAAACACAGAGAATGAGTGCATATAAGAATTTCCATTATTGTAATCCAAAGAACCGCCAAAGGTCAGGTTGGTATTAGGAGTTGTTCTTACATCTATTTTTCCTGATAAGTTAATTCCACGGGTAAGGCTATTTTGTTTTTGTTTAATTTTTATTAAATCATTATCTGTTACGAATTCTGAATTTTGGAAAGAGCCAAAGCCGGTTCCTGATGGGCGAAGAGGATTTTTTTCAAGATTTTCAAGTACATCATCTTTAACAGTATATTGGTCTATAGAGAATGGGTGAGGGTCTGTAATGGAAATAATTTCTCCTGACAGGAAGAATCCGAGCAGAGAAGTAGCTTTTGTAGAGTCCTTACCTGTTATCAGAGGTCCCTGGACATTAAATCCCAAAAGGTTATATCCATAATTGTCAAAGAGTTCGGAAGATACGAGTTCGGCTCCTACTCCGAATTTACGTGAAGGTCCTTTTGAAGTAACATTTATTATTCCTCCTGTGGCGTCTCCGTATTGTGCTGGTAGTCCGCCTGTTACGACAGTAACCTGGTCAATAGCTGATTTAGGTATGCTTGAAGAACCTCTTACTCTTACACCATCAATATAAGTAACAGTTCCTTCTGAACGTGATCCTCTGATGCTTCCTCTTTCTCCATCTTGCGAGAACACACCTCCTACTGTTATAGCTACAGAAGTTGCTGACCTGCCGGGCATTTTTTCTATTTCCTCAGATGTCATTGTGCCGCCTGTTTGCGTTTGGTCTTTGCTGATTAAAGGAACTTTATAGTCGACAATTTCAACTGCGTTAAGGTTTGTAGTAGTAGAACTCATTTCCAAATTAAGAAAAGTAATTTTGTCTATGTTAATAATAACATTTCTCATCAAAAGAGGTTTATAACCTATATAGCTTGCTTTGACATCATATTTGCCAACAGGTATAGGTTTTATTGTATAATTACCATCAAAGTCAGATGTTGTACCTCCCATTTGTTTGCCTCCCAATTCAATAATAATATTAGTAAAAGGGATAGCTTCTTTTGTTTTTTTGTCAAAGATTTTTCCTTTGAGGGTTCCATTTTGGGAAAATACTAATGTATTTACAGTTAATGTAATGAAGAAGAATATAAGTATTTTTTTAAGCATATCTTATGTAATTAATTAATAAATTTAAATCAAAAAAAAGTGTAATTTTTCAAATTTGTAAATATATATATATAATACGTTTTTTTATAGATTATATATGTTTTTATTAAAAGTAAGGGGTTCTAAGTATTTCAGAATAAATTATAGCTTGTTTAATATTAATTTTAATATCTTGAGTTTTTTTATTAGCATTATCTGTTTTTATATCTTTCTGTTGTTTTATGTCTTGTATTTTATATTTTGATGTATATTCAGATATTTTTGAATATTTATCATCTTTAATATTTTCGTTTAATGCTGTTTTATTATTATTAACAGATGTTTTTGTTATATTTTTAGATACAGATGGCTGAAGATTTTCTACTTTATCTTCATATAATATATTTTTAAGTAATGATTTTATATCATTAGAATTTTGATTAGTATTAGATGTTTGTAATGGTTTTTTATCTGCCTTGGGCGAATTATCTTTTTTACTATAAAAACTATATATTATCCATCCAATGGCTAATAGAATTAATAAAATATTTCCAAAATTAGCCATAAATTTATTTATTAATAAAGAAATAATATTAAAAGAAATTGATATATTATTATATCAGGGAGCAAAGATAAAAAATAATTATTAATCAAATAAAAATTAGTTAAAAAAAATAAAAATAAAGTGTTTTTATTTTACTTATATACTTTTAAGTATTCAACCTGAATAATTCATAAATTATCTATTACGAGTTGAAATTGCCTGCTATAATTGAAAATGCTCGGATTTCGCTTCTCAATGTAGCTCTGCTACATCTCCGATGCTCAATCCTGTGCTTTCCAATTCTATTGGCACTTTCAACTCTCATAACGAAAACTTATGAATTATTCAGGTTGAAATTATGCACTATATTTATGATTTAGAAGAAAAAGTCAATCAGCATATATATATCTATACTTTTTTATTTTTTTATTAACCGATTTCCCAAGTATTTTAATTTTAATTTTTTAGAACTGTATTCATATATTAATAAGCGAACAGAGGATAATTTTTCATAATTTTATTTACTTCATTTTTAACAGAATTTATAATATTTTCATTGTCAATATTCATAATCACTTTATCAATAAAATCAACAATAACAGGCATGTGTTCCTGTTTTAGTCCACGAGTGGTTATAGCAGGTGTGCCAACTCTGATGCCTGAAGTTTGAAAAGGTGAGCGTGAATCAAAAGGCACCATATTTTTATTAACAGTGATATCAGCTTTAACCAGTGTATTTTCTACTTGTTTGCCTGTTATATCAGGAACTTTAGAACGTAAGTCAATTAGCATTAAATGATTATCTGTTCCGCCGGAAATAAGGTTATATCCTTTATCTGTAAAGGCATTAGCCATTGTTTTAGCATTTTTTATTATTTGTTTTGTATATTCTAAATATTCGTCGGATAAATTTTCACCAAAAGCAACAGCTTTAGAAGCAATTACATGTTCCAAAGGTCCGCCTTGTTGTCCCGGGAATACTGCAGAGTTTAATATAGATGACATTTTTCTTACTATGCCTTTTTTTGTTTTAATTCCCCAAGGATTTTCAAAATCTTTTCCCATAAGTATCATTCCGCCTCTTGGGCCTCTGAGTGTTTTATGAGTTGTTGTTGTAATGATATGAACATAAGGTAAAGGGTTGTTAAGTAATCCTTTTGCTATTAATCCTGCGGGATGGGCTATATCTATTACTAACAAAGCATTTACTTTGTCTGCTATATATCTCATTCGTTTATAGTCCCAGTCGCGTGAATAAGCGGAAGCACCGCCAATAATTAATTTTGGTTTGCATTCCAGGGCAATTTTTTCCATTTCGTCATAATCAATAGTGCCTGTTTCTTTTTTAACATGGTAAGCGACAGGGTGATATAATTTTCCTGATAAGTTAACAGGTGAGCCATGAGACAGATGTCCTCCGTGAGAGAGGTCTAGTCCCATGAAAGTATCGCCTGGTTTTAATATGGCAAAGAATATAGCAGCATTGGCTTGTGCGCCGGAATGTGGCTGGACATTAGCATATTCTGCTCCAAAGAGTTGTTTAGCCCTGTCAATTGCCAATTGTTCTGTCTGGTCAACAAACTGACATCCGCCATAATACCTGTGTCCCGGATAACCTTCGGCATATTTATTTGTCATGCAAGAGCCCATTGCTTCAAGGACCTGATTGCTTACAAAGTTTTCTGATGCAATTAATTCAATACCATTTAGTTGGCGTTGTTTTTCCTGATTTATTATTTCAAAAACCTGATAATCTTTTTTCATCTTTATATTTTTGTTATATTTTAATTTTAAAGTAATTTATATTGTCATTAGTCATTCATTAGTCATTCATTAGTCATTCATTAGTCATTCATTAGTCATT
>CAZOSY010000252.1:0-4016 GCA_964582565.1 uncultured Bacteroidales bacterium
TAGCAGTGGCAGTGGCAGTAGCAGTGGCAGTAGCAGTGGCAGTAGCAGTGGCAGTATAATCTATTATTTTGGGGTAAATTTTTCTGGATTATTTGCCATACTTCCCAACATTTTACCGACTTCTTCATATCTAATAATTAATGATTGGTGAATTTGTATGTTAATATATTCACAATCTTTTGCAAAATCAATCCATACCAAAGTTTCACTTGATTCCCCATCTGCGTCACATATTTTGCTTGTAAAGTTTTACTGCTGCCGCTGCGACTGCCGCTGCTGCTTTATATTTACAAAAACTTGTGCTGTCAGGCAACTGCCTGATTCAGGGTTGTTTCAGTACAAAAAAACTTGCTAAAAAAATTTATCCCGTTTATTACGAAGTATAATTAATGGGACAAGATTTTAAAAAGTAATAGTATAAACAGAATACCAGCTGGCGATTTTTTACTTACGAATCGTTGGAGTGCATACTCATCATCATTAGACCTTTAATTGATAAATCTTCATTAATCATTTTCCAATGAATTCCATATCCTGATGGAGACACTTTATATTCGTTTTTTTCTTCCCCAGTAGCATTTGAAAGTTTATCTGAAATTTCAGATAGTTTAAATTTATAGATATGTCCTGCAATCTTAACTATTAAATAGTCAGAATCAAATTTAATTTCCTGTATATTGTATAATTTATCCATAATTACTTGTTAAAATATTTGTTCCATTGATCTACAATATAGTCAAAATGATTAAAAATTGTGAGCATCCTTATATAATATCTATTATCCTCCAAAGACCTTTTTAAGCAAATCAGTTATTCTTGCTGCTGGGTCTTTTCTTATTTTTGTCTCTTCTTCGGCAATTAACTTAAACAATCCTTGAATAGCTTTTTGTGTGGTATATTCCTCTAAATCAGGATTCATTTGTTCTACAAAAGGTATTTTATTATAAGTTGTGATAATAGGATTCCAATATTTAGTTATTTTAACTGTTTGCAGAGCTTTTCTTACTATTGGCTTAAATTTTTGTTCTAACTGACCTGATGTATTTTGTTTTAAATATTGAGTTGCTGCATCATCAGCACCATTTAATATTTTTACTCCATCAGTTACTGTCAGACCTTTGATAGCATCCAAAAAAACAGGTGCTGCCTGTTTGGATGCCTCTTCTGCTGCACGATTTAATGTTAATACAAACCTATAAACTTCTTTGTCCATTCCAAACTCTCTTGCTTTTGTCTCAATTTTTTTTACATCAGGCGGAAAAGGTATTTTTATTTTAGCGTTTCCAAAATATCCGTTAATTTTTGATGCCTCGGAAACAGAGTTATTAGTTCCAACCTCAAGAGCTTGTTTTAATCCTCCAATGATTTCATCATTTGATAAATGTGTCTTTTTATTCTTATTTATCTCTTTTTTGGCTTTGTTCACAATTTTGTTTATATTAATTTGTGCATTTATTGTCATTGTAAAGAACAAAAAAAATACTGATATTAATTTAATTGTTTTCATAATTTTAAATTTTAATTGTTATATCTTAACAATAACAAAAATTTTGCCAAAAAATTCTTATAAGGGATTTAGAATTAAATTTTTAAGGAAATTTAATTGTTTTCGTAATAATTTTTCAAATTTTTTCCTGCTTAATTTATAAGGTATTTTTAGGATTTAGCAAGATAATTGATTAGTTCATCAACATTTAGCTTCTGTTGTTTTCCGTTATCCATATTCCTTACTGTTAATAAATTGCTATCTATTTCTTCTTTTCCAATTAAAACAACATAAGGAATATTTTTTCTGTCAGCATACGACATTTGTTTTTTTATTTTATCTGATGATGGATATATCTCTGCATTAATACCTGCTTTACGGACTTTTGCCAGCAATGGAAGACAATATCTTTCTTCCTGTTCACCAAAATTAACAAATAATACCTGTGTAGTAATATTGGTAGTATCAGGAAACAGATTTAATTCATTTAAAATATCGTATATTCTGTCAGCGCCAAAAGATATTCCAACGCCAGATACATTTTTCAATCCAAATATTCCTGTCAAATCATCATATCTGCCTCCACCGCAGATGCTACCCATTTTTACATCTTTTGATTTTACTTCAAAAATAGTGCCTGTGTAATAATTTAATCCACGGGCTAATGTCAGGTCTAATTCTACTTCATATTTTATGTTTACATATTTTAAATAATCAAAAATTGTTTCTGCTTCTTCAATTCCTTTAAGTCCAATCTCTGAATTTTTTAAAAAATGTTTTAATTTATTAATCTTTTCTACTGAAGAATCGGATAAATTAATAATTGGCAACAATTTATTAATAGCATCTTGTGATATTCCTTTTTCTATTAATTCATTGCTCACATTTTCCGAACCAATTTTCTCCAGCTTATCAATAGCAACAGTAATATCATTAAATTTATCTGTTTCTCCAATAGCGTCAGCAATTCCAGCTAATATTTTACGGTTATTTATTTTTATTACAATGTTAAAATTAAAATCTTTAAAAATATCATCAATTATTTGTATTAATTCCAGTTCATTTAATAAAGAGTTACTGCCAATAATATCTACATCGCACTGATAAAATTCTCTGTATCGACCTTTTTGTGGTTTGTCAGCTCTCCATACCGGCTGTATCTGGTATCGTTTAAAAGGAAATATAATATCATTTCTATGTTGAGCAACATATCGTGCAAAAGGCACTGTTAAGTCATAAATAAGTCCTTTTTCACATATGTCAGAGCTTAATTTACTTAAAGATATGTTTTGCAAATCCTTATCATTTGTTTTTGACAAATAATTGCCGGAATTGAGTATTTTAAATATTAATTTGTCTTCTTCTTTTCCACATTTTCCCATTAATGTAGAAAGATTTTCCATTGCGGGTGTCTCAACAGGCATAAATCCATAATGTTGAAAGACCTTTTCTATAACAGAGAAGATATAATTTCTCTTAATCATCTGCTCAGGCGAAAAATCACGAGTTCCTTTTGGTGTTGAAAGTTTGTTATTAGCCATTTTTTAATTAATTATTTTTTGCTAATTTTTTAAAATCCTTTTTTAAAAAAGCATCCGGTTTTTTGCTGTTAACTTTTTTGCTGGCATAAAATAAAGGTATTCCATCTTTAGCTGATACCACAAATTTCCAGCATCTGCCCTGACCAGCAGTTTTCTCCGGACCTATTTTATGAAGAAATATCACATTCTTATTTCTTTGCTTAATAGCTTCTTTAATATCTTCTTTGCTCACAATTTTTACTGTATAAGGATAATATTTTTTAATTTTTTTAACTGTATTAACATCAGAAGCTAATTCGTCTTTAATAAGCCAAAGTTCTTTATCCATTACTTGTCCTGAAATTTTTTTAACCATTTTTGATAGTTTTGTATCAGGATGTTTAATATTATAATTAACAAAATATTGCATAAACAATAAGACACCGCCCATTTTATAAAGATAATGACTTTGGTCAGCTTTAATATAAGAGAGTGGCACATCTATCAAGTCAGTCATTTCATTCAAATCAACGGCTTTACCTCCCAAAATAAGATTTAAAAGATTGTATTTGTATATATGGGAACCTTTTTTTTGACGAACCTCTGAAAAAACTATAAATGAATATTTCTTGTTTGATTTCTCTGTCTCAAATTCCTTTCTTGAAATAAATTTATAAGGCGTAATATTCCAAAATTCTTTCATACATGTTCTCATTGTATTATCAAACCCTGAAAAAGGATCTTCGTGAAGCACTACAAGTGTCTCTGTCTTTAAAAAATCTTTAAAATCAGTATTGGAAGCCATTTTTTTTTGTGAAAACCCCTGAATACTTACAATAAAAATGCAAAAAACAATATATATTTTTTTCATTATGATATAAAAATTATGGTATTAAAAAAAATAATTAGAATATGATATAAATTAAATACAAACTTACATAAAAAAAATTATTATGCACAAGCAAATAAAAAATTTTAAGATTTTATTACAAAGTAATTAACCAGATTAA
>CAZOSY010000253.1:0-4012 GCA_964582565.1 uncultured Bacteroidales bacterium
AATTCGTAATTCGTAATTCATAATTCGTAATTCGTAATTCATAATTCATAATTTTCAGGTATCCGATTCATTGTCTTATCTTTAATTATCATTGCGGTTTTTATTCCATCACCAGCAGCAATTGATGCTTGTCGTGCTATGCCGTTTGCCACATCACCAATAATAAAAAGTTTATCATTGTCAGTTAAATAATTTAATTTTTCTTTGATTGGATTATGAAAAAAATTTAGTTGAGGTTTTCTCCCAATAGCAAAAATAATATAATCAGTAAGATAATTTTCTAAAATTTTTTTATGCTGAAATACGACTTTTATTTTTTTTTCTAAAATCTGTAAAGAATCTAAATTTCTGTTATAATAAATTTTAATAGTATTGTTGTTTTTACATATTTCAAATAAAACAGGATTGCATTTATTTTTCTCATTATGGTTAAAAATTAATACTTTATTGTTTTTTGCAAGAGTAAGTGCATAATCAAAAGCAGCATCACCTGCTCCTATTATACCAATAGTTTTGTCCTTAACATTTTTTATTTTATAAACTTCGTAAAATATTTTGTCGGAATTATAATTTTTTATTGCTTTTGGCTTTGTGCCTGACGCAATAACTACAATCTTACTTTCAAATTCTTTTGTTTTGGTTTTTACAATAAACTTATTATCATAATCAATATCAATTACTTCATCGTAAAATACATCAATTTTGTATTTTTTACAATGTTGTTGAATGAGTTTCACAAGGACTTCTCCTTTTATCCCTTCAGGAAAGCCCAAATAATTTTCAACTTTAAAAGCATTTTTCAACAGTCCGCCTAGAGTGTTTTTTTCAATTATCAATAAATTAATGTTATATCTTTTCAGTTGTATGGCTGTAGCAATTCCTGCAGGACCGCCACCTATTATAATTATATCTTTTTTAATAATCATTTTGAAATTTTTTTAATTATTTCACTTGTTAACACAGGAAACGTAAAGCCAAAAGACAAATTTATAATTGTTGACACATGAAAATCATAATTGTAAGTAGCAGTTGCATCAATTGGCAGATAGGGCTCAAATCCCCTGACAAATGCGGACCTGACAGTTGTCTCACAGCAAAGATTTGTCATAATGCCACAAATAATTAACTGGGTTTTGTTTAGTTGTTTTATTTTTTGTTCAAGAATAGTTTTATAAAATGAATCATATTGCTCCTTTTTTATGATTATTGAATTAGGAATATAAATTTTATTATTGATTTTGCTTAATGGGTCATCTTCAGTTAGAAGAGCATTCCACCAAAAATTCATCATACCTGCATTTTTTTTGTTGTTTATATGTTGAGTGAAAATTACAGGTATATTAAGTTTAAGACAAAAATTAATTAATAAATTAATATTGGGAATTATTGCTTTGACAGAGGGAATAAACGCATGTGAAGCAGAATCCAAAAAATAATTTTGCATGTCGGTTACAAGAAGAACAACATTGTTTTTTTTTATTGACAACTCTTTCAAATGCAAATTCTTTTGAGCAATATCTTTAATATCCAACGATTTTTTGAAAATATTATCTTCTGTAAAATATTGTTCTTTCATTTTAAAAGCAAAATATTATAATATTTTATAACTCAAAATCAAACATCAAAAATACAAACAATAACATA
This sequence comes from uncultured Bacteroidales bacterium, assembly GCA_964582565.1. Lineage (GTDB taxonomy): Bacteria > Bacteroidota > Bacteroidia > Bacteroidales > CAZZDX01 > CAZZDX01. Next base: position 1,645 of record CAZOSY010000253.1, read on the forward strand.
TATTGTAAATTATTAGTCGGAAAATTTTATTGGTAACAACACTGTTTAGAGAATTTGTTCTATTTTAGATTAAGATGACTTCTATAAATTCCTAAAATTAGCAAGTCAAAAATAAAAATTTATTTAACCACAAAGGTCACAAAGAATGCACAAAGTTCACAAAGAAAATAAATTCACCTAAAAATCTTTGTGTTCTTGGTGTAAAACTTTGAGTTCTTTGTGGTTAAAAAAAGACTTGCTAATTTTAGGAAATTAAAAAACTATGATCAGGCAAACTGCCTGATTGAGAACACTCTAAAAAGTATTAAATATTACAAAAATACAAATAATTCTAACCTGATTAATTCCTAAAATTATTTTTTCGGCACATCAAAATATTATTTAGCCATTATAAACACACACATACTCTTTTTTATTTTTATTTTTATTTTTTATTTTTATTTTTTAATTCTTTTTATTGTATCTTTGCTCCCAAATTTATTAATTATTAACTAACTTAAAAATAAAAAATTATGGCACAAGAAGAAATCAACATGAAAAAAATTACTCCTATTATTATTATAGTAGCTGCTGTTATTCTAATAATAATATTCTGGAGCAGAATGACAGTTACTATAGACGCTGGACATGCAGGGCTTTTATACAAAACATTTAAACATGGAATAAACAAAGAACAAACACCTCTGAGACAAGGATTTCATCTTCTCGCACCATGGAACCATGTTGTTGACTATGAAATAAGACAAAAAGAAACAACTCAACAAATGGAAGTATTATCTTCTAACCTGCTTAAAATAAATATGGATATAACAGTATTACATCAGCCAATGATAAGCAAACTTGGCTACTTAGAAGTAGAAAGAGGAAGAAGTTATGAAACAGTAATTATTATGCCGGTAATGCGTGCTGTCATCAGAACAATTATAGCAAAATATCTGCCGGAAGAAATCAATACCACAAAAAAAGAACAGATTATAAAAGAAATTTTTGATGAAACTAAAAAAACTCTTGAAAACAATTATATCCAGGTTAATGATATCTTAATACGTAATATTGTTTTACCACAAACCTTACAAAATGCTATTGAAAGAAAACTAAAACAAGAACAGGAATCCCTTGAATATGAATATAAACTGCAAAAAGCACAAAAAGAAGCTGAACGTCAAAAAATTGAAGCACAGGGTAAAGCAGCAGCTAATAGAATTATATCAGCAAGTTTAACTGACAAAATTTTGACAGAAAAAGGTATTGAAGCTACTCTCAAACTATCCGAATCACCAAATACAAAAATTGTTGTTGTTGGTAATAGTAAAAATGGTATGCCTCTTATACTCGGCGGAAATAACTAAGTTTGCTTAATTGTATAAAATTATATTGCTGAAAATATTTTTGCGTTTTTTTATTATAATAAAAATAATTCTTTTAAGTTTATTATTATAAAGCACCTCTAAAAACTCAAATAATAATTTAACCATAAAGGTCGTAATGTATTGATTCTTATTTTTTTGCGATTTCAAAAAATATAATTTTTTAGAAATTCCTATAATATAAAATTGCTAATAAATTAAATAGTAAATTATAATCTCTAAACGAATTTTATATATAAATTCAAAATTCTAAAACTTAAAAAAAATGACAGGTCTTATCTTACAAATTACTCGGCATACCACTGCTGTTAATGATACAATAGCAAACGCAGCCAACCAACTTGCTGCTTCACAGCCAACAGAAGAAACACTCTCAATATGGCAACTTGTTACTATGAAAGGGTCTCTATGGATTATTATCCCTTTGTTGATTTTTTCAATCATTGCCGTTTATATATTTATTGAACGTTATCTTGCTATCAACAAAGCATCAGGCGAAGAATTGAACTTTATGAATAATATTCGCGACTTTATGCATAACGACAGAATTGACTCTGCCAAATCTTTATGCAAAAATAATAATAGCCCTATATCAAATATGATAGAAAAGGGTATTCTAAGAATTGGAAGACCACTTAATGACATTAACGCTGCAATAGAAAATATAGGACAGCAGGAAATTGCAAAATTAGAAAAAAAGCTACCTGTACTCGCTATGATAGCAGGCGCTTCGCCTATGCTCGGATTCCTTGGAACCGTTACAGGTATGGTAACAGCTTTTTATAATATGTCAAAAGCAGGAAATAATGTAGATATCTCTACTTTGTCAGGCGGAATATATCAAGCCATGATTACTACTATCGCAGGACTTATTGTCGGTATCATCGCTTATATATTCTATAACATATTAGTTGCCAGAATAGAAAAAATAGTGTTTATCCTGCAAACAAGAGCTACAGAATTTATGGATATTCTTAATGAACCTGCTTCTTAATATTTTA
>CAZOSY010000254.1:0-3993 GCA_964582565.1 uncultured Bacteroidales bacterium
ATATCATTGTTTTTCCTGCTAAATTATAATTTTTCATTAAATTCGTGGTAGAACCTAATTTTTAATATGCAGATTATCTCACCAGAGTAACAGTTCCTCTTTTTTTAAAATAGTTATTATCAGCACCTTTAAGTTTGATGTAATATACATATACACCGGGAATAACATTGCCTTTATACTGCCCATCCCAGCCCTGATTTAGGTTTTTTGTTTCAAATATTTTTTGTCCCCATCTGTTATATATTATAAACAGATAATCAGTAATATCAGTAAAGACAGTAATTGGCTTAAAGATATTATTTTTCCCTGCTGGTGCAAAAGCATTAGGCACAAAGAATTTAGGTCTTTGTATAACAGTTACTTCATTAGATTTGCTTGTATCTTCAAATTGATATAGATATGCCGGATTTTCCAAAGCTTTGACAAAGTAAGTGAATTTACCCTGACTATAAGTAAAGTTTGAGACATCATCTATATAAGAATTAATTCCAAAAGCAAGAGTTACAATAGGATTAGGGTCTGATATATCATCAACTTTACGGTATATATTGTATGAATCAACAGGTCCGAGCCAGCCCTCATAGTCATTCCATGCTAATGAATTCGTAAAGTCGTTATTTGCCTGTGCCGAGAGATAAATTGTTTTGGCAATGTTTGATGTTAATACTTGTTCTCCACAACTATCAATGACAATAATTTTATAATAATAGCTTTTTTCATTAAACATGGCAGTATAATCACAAAATGATAAGTTTACGGAGCTTGTTATTTGTATGTTTCCAATGGTGTTATATGTTCCGTAAAGAGATTCTGAACGTAAGACATTATATTTTGATACATAAGCTGAAGTATCAACAAAACAAGTAAGTTTGACATAGCTATTATCAACAACAGTAGCATATCTCAGATAAATAAATTTAGGTTGGTTTGGTTTGCATGCAGTAAGGCATACAGTATTTGAAGAAGATGTTTTTAGCCCTAACTCATCAAATGCTTGAATAAAATAGCAATATTCAGAATCCTGATTTAGTCCTGTATGAATGAATGTTCTGTTATCGGTGCTGTTTATTCCCAATAAAATAACAGGTCCGCCATTTTCCTGTGTATATATTCTGTATCCTGCCAATAAAGGATTTAGGTTAATATAAGAAGACCAGTTTAGAGTTATTTCGTTATCGCAGACAGCCATAGTTGCTTTAAGGAATATTGTATTATGTTCAAGTCCCATAGGGCTTGTATTTAAGCAACTATCAAAAGCAGCAATACAATATGACTGTGATGATGAGTTAGGTGATAAAGAGTCTGGAGTATCTGTATAAGAAGTATTGTTTATTCCCCATACAGTATCTATAGGGAGCCAGATGCCTGATATGTATTGATAGATGATATAGCCCTTTGTATCGCCTGATGAGCTGGGTTGCCAGCCAAGAGTAACATCTCCGCTGATTGATGTTACGCTGACTGTATCTAATACCGGTGTTACAGGATATATAACATCTTGTAATAAATCTCCATCTATTGAAGATACAGATGAACAAGGCAGAGAATCAGAGATTTCTATTCTGTAATTTATAAAAGCACTGCATATAGTAATAGTATCATAATATTGCAGGTTTTGAGTTGAATCAATAAGAGACCAGTTTCCCGGTGGATATTCGCGGTATATTCTATACCATGCTGAAGAGCTTGGTAATAATGGTTCATGTATTTTGTTCCATGTCAGGTCTGCGGTTCCTGTCCCAGTCGTTACATCAAGTAATATGGTTTGTAAAGTATCGGAAGGATTAGAGATTTGTAAGACAACACATCCAAAGTGTGTTTCAATATAATAGTAAAGTGATTGTGAATTGGCATTTGCTCCAGTATGAGTATATGTTGTTGTATTAACATTTGTTATGCTGTCAAGAAAAGTGAAAGGTCCTGATAAACTTGTAGAATAAAAGATATGGTAGCTTTTGAAGCATCCTGATGTATCAGAAGGTATTATCCATTTCAGAGTTACATCTCCTGTAATATTTACGGATATACATCTTATTTCAGGTGGCAGAATAGCATATATATCTATTGTTGAAGCAATAAAAATTGTTAGTATATATATAAAAATTCTTCTCATCTGTTTATTTATATTTTCAAAATTCTGTCAGGGTCTGCCCAGTAGTTTACCCTGTAGCGGAGCGTACTGGGACGAAGAATGACCCCAGTTGGATAAGAAGAACCCCATTAAATAAAAGAGATTTAACAGGGCAGGAATCCAACGGGGTAAACTGTATTTGGGTTCTGCGAATCCTGACAGGTTTTTCTGTAAATCCTGATAGTGTCCAAAAAGAACTAGTGTCGTCTTATAGTGATGTTGCTCTTTCGTAAAAAAAACAATGTTCAAAGTTAAGAATTTTTTTGTATTAAAGCAAATTTATATTTATATATACGATAATATACTCTAAATGGTTAGATTACTTTCTATGTAATTGACATTTAACTTAAAACTGTTGTCTGTTCAGTGTTACAAGACACAAGTTATGCTTTTTCTGTCTTCTATGTATATGAATTATCAAAATTATTTTCCAACAATAAGTTCTGATAATGTTTCTTTCTGCAAATAGTTCTCTGCTAATTTTTGTAATTGTTCAGGAGTAATACTTTTAATAGTATTGACGAAGTTGCAATAATAATTATTGTTTAGCCCATATTCCATAACAGCTTTAAAAGTTTCGGCTGATGCAAATGGTCCGTCAGTATTTCGTAAGATATTGCCAAGCATATAATTTTTAACTAAGTTTATTTCAGAAACAGGTATCAGTTCATTTTTTAAACGTTTAATTTCTTTATATATTTCATTAATAGCTTTGTTACAAAATTTTACATTTAGTTCAGATGCTATAATAAACAGACCTGAATTTTGTAAAGAAATCAAAGCAGAACCTATTCCATAAGTATATCCTTTATCCTCTCTGATGTTAGTCATAAGCCGTGAGCCAAAGTATCCACCTAATATAGTATTAAGGACTTTTAACTTTATATAATCAGGATTAGTTTTATTAAATATTATTTTACCAATTCTAATACCGGATTGTAATGTATTTTTTTTATGTATTTTTTGTGTATTTGGCTTATTTATGTTTACAGGATAAGATTTTGGATTAATTGTTTTGTTATAAGTCCAATCATTTTGACCAAAATATTTATTAATTAAGTTAATACAATTTTCCCTGATTTTTCCGGCAACAATTATTTTACAATTATTTGATGAGTAATAATTTTTATGAAATATTTTTAATTTTTCGGGATTAATATTATCAAAATCTTTAAGTTCTGTATTTTTGCCATAAGGATGTTTTTTACCAAATACTAATTCATTAAATTTTGTTTTTGCTATATAATCAACTTTTTGGTTATTTATAACGAGTTGTTGTTTACTGTTTTTGATTAATATTGATAATTCATTTTTTGGGAATATTGGTTTTTTTATAATTTCTTCTAATATTGGCAATATGTTATTCAAATGTTTATTCAAAACATACAGAGAGACATAAGCCATATCTTTTTCTGTTTTTGCTTCTATAAAAGCTCCGTAGAAATCTGTTTTTTCTGCAATTTGGTTTGCAGTATAATTTATTGTTCCTCCTGTCAGCATTTTATTTGTTAAAGGAGCAATTAGAGAGTCAGGTTCATACCATAATCCTGCTTTAAATATCAGTTCAATTTTTATTAAATCCTGTTTGCCTGCATTAATAATATACACAGGAATATTATTGTCTAAATTATATTTAACAGGATTAATAAAATTTATTTTATCAATTTTATTAATATCAGGGGCTTTTTTTCTGTTTATCATATTTAATTGTTGTTTGTATTTATACATTTTAAATATTTTTTTACAAAATTACAATAAAAAAAAATAGGGTTCTACTGTTATTTTAATGGGTAGAGATCTAATCCACTATAAAAAAACGATTTAATTTCTAATTTCTAATTAACCTAATTGACCTAAATAAT
>CAZOSY010000255.1:0-3956 GCA_964582565.1 uncultured Bacteroidales bacterium
TCAGCTTTATTCATCTGGGTAAATGGAATATTTTTACTTGTGCCTGCCACATATATATTGTCAAAAACATCAATAGATACCGCTACATCCTGCAATGAGTCAGGACCATTGTATCTTGCCACCCATTGCTGAACAGCAATTTCCTGTGCATTTGTTTTTTGAAAACATACACTCAATGCTATGAGCATAATAACTGATAATAAATTTATTGTTTTTTTTATGGTTGCTATAATTTTATAATTAAAGAAATTATAAAGAAGATAAAATTTGATTTTACAAAGATAAACATTTTTTATCAATATCCAAATTAAAAATAATTTATTTTTTAAAAAAAGATGTTTTTTTATTTTTTTTTGGGAATATTAAAATTAAAAAAAACAGTAATAAAATTTGTCTGATGCAGATATGCCTGTAGCAGACAACTTTTGTAAAATGATTATACAGGGAAGGGAGAAATATTTTTTAAAATTAAAATCTTATTATAAAATTTTGTTTGGATAGCTCTTTTTTAAAAAACACTAATCCCATAAAAAACAAATCAATAGTAACAATTACCTGCTGGTATTTTTTTATATTTTCCCATGCCTCTTCCATTTCTTTTGACCAGTGGATGTCATCAAAAATAAATATTGTCTCATTATGTATAAGAGGCAGGCATTGTTCAAAATAACTAAGAGTAGCATTTTTTTTATGGTTTCCGTCAAAAAAAACATAGTCCAGTTGTTGGACATTTTTTAAAATTTGCGGTAAAACAATATCAAAATTACCAGTGAGCAATTCAATATTATTAAGATTAAGTTTGTTGAAATTTTCTTTTGCAAGAGATGCTGTTTCCGGACAACCTTCAATAGTAATTATTTTGCTTTCAGGAACTGCAAGTGCCTGATACATAGTGCTTATCCCCAGCGATGTCCCAAGTTCCAGTAATGTATTCGGATCAAAATGTTTTGCCAGACCATATAACAGCTGTGCATATTTTGCCTGCTTTGCAGAGTTTTTTGTTATATATTTTATACTTTTTGTTGAAAATAAATTATGGTTATCAGCACCAAAATCTGTAACATTAATGGTCTTTTTATTATGAATTAACTTTTTTCTGATGGCCTCAACCTTATTATAGTCAGCAACAGGATTTTTGTTTAAGATAATGTTTGTAAACAAATTAAAGACAAAAGGAGAATGAATACTTTGCTTGCCTTTTGACAATAAGTAATATTTGATAAATTTAAGTATGAATTTTATTTTTTTCATTTAACAAAATTATTAATAATCAAAGAATTGAGGTCTTAATAAAAAAAAATAAAAAATATTAAAAAAAATTTGGCAGATAAATAAAAAAATATTAAATTTCGGAAAATTTAACGAATAATATAATAAATAAATTAAAAAAATAAAAAATTATTACATGAAAACAAAAAATATTTTTCTAAACAAGGTTTTTTTGTCGCTAATATTTATTTATGTCTTTTTAGGAGTTGAAGCTACAAATTGGGTAAACATTAAAAGTAATGAAAAAAAAACCAAAATAAGTTTAATTTCTTCAAATGAAACAGCCACAGTAATTAATTTTTCTGTCAACTCTTATAAATTAAAAGAAGTTACAACAGATAGAGGCATAGCTTATATAATAAGCGCATATAAATCCAGTCAGATTTTGAAAAAAGGCGCCCCTGATTTATCCAAACTAACAACTTCTATTATTATTCCAGACCATAAGACAACACAAATCAGTGTCTTATCATCAAGTTTTATTGAAATACAAAATATTAATATTGCACCATCAAAAGGAGTATTAAAAAGAAATATCAATCCTGCAGATGTGACGTATGAATATGGAGTAGAATATGAACAAAACCAATTTTATCCATCTGCAATAGCTTCATTATCAACTCCTTATATCGCAAGAGATTTCAGAGGACAAGCTGTTGTTGTTTATCCTTTTCAGTATAATCCTGTTACTAAAGTTTTAAGAATTTATACAAATATAAAAGTTAAAATAAGTTCTGCTGCAACTGTTGGAATAAATGAGATTAACAGGACCAAAGCATCATATAAAATTAATTCGGAATTCAGAAATGTTTACAAACGACATTTTCTTAATTATAGCTCTTCTATTACAAGATATACATCATTAGATGACTCTCCCGGCAGTATGCTAATTATTTGTTATGATAGTTTTACGGATGAGATGGCAGATTTTGTTACATGGAAAAATATGAAAGGTATTCCTACAGAAATTATTGGAACTTCAACTGCCGGAACATCTTCCAGTGCAATTGCAACTTATGTTGCTAATTATTACAGCAGTAATACTGATTTTACTTATTTGTTGCTTGTTGGAGATGCAGCACAAGTTCCGCCGTCATATTCTTCTGGCGATTCTGATAATGATTATGGATATTTGGCTGGAAGCGACCATTACTTAGATATTTTTGTAGGTCGTTTTTCTGCTGAAACCAGCGCAGATGTTACAACTCAGGTTAATAGAACAATTCATTATGAACGGGATATGTCCATATCAGACACATGGTTAAGTAAAGGTGTTGGTATTGCTTCTAATGAAGGTGGAACTGGAGGCGATGACGGAGAATCTGATGAACAGCATATAAATAATATAGAAACAGACCTTGAAGGATATGGATATTCTATAGATAGGGTCTATCAGGATGGTGGCTCTGCATCACAACTTACAACTTTATTAAATCAGGGAAAAGGAATAATTAATTATTGTGGACATGGTGATGTGCAAATGTGGGCAAGTATGGTTTATACAAATACTAATGTAAATGCTTTGACAAATGATAATAAATTACCTTTTATTTTTTCTGTTGCCTGCCTTGTTGGAGATTTTAACGGAAACACCTGTTTTGCCGAAGCATGGTTACGTGCAACAAATAGTGGGCAGCCAACAGGAGCTATTGCTTTTAACGGTTCAACAATTAATCAGTCATGGGCTTCGCCTATGTGTGCACAGGATGAAATGGATGATATTTTAGTTGAAAGCTCTACCGGACATATTCGCAGAACTTATGGCGGAATAGGAGTTAACGGACTATTCCAAATGATTGATGAATATGGCAGTGACGGAGAAGACATGGCAGATACATGGACAATATTTGGAGACCCGTCTGTTATGGTTCGCACAACAACACCTCAAACAATGACAGTTACACATAATCCAACTGTTAATGTTGGTGCAACTCAATTTACTGTTAATTGTAATGTTAATGATGCTCTTGTTGCTCTGTCAATTAACGGACAAATGATAGGAAGAGGATACAGCAACGGAACTTCTGCTACAATTAGTTTTAATGCTTTAACTTCAACAGGAACAATGGATGTTACTGCTACTGCATTTAATTATGTAACTTATCAGGGAACTGTAAATATCATTGCCGGCAGTCAGCCGGTATTGGGTTTAAGTTATAATAACATTACAGGAGATGATAATAGTGATGGTGATTTTGACCCTGATGAGACCGCTAATGTTAATATTACAGCTTCAAACACAGGAACTGCTGCTTCAGGAAATTCAAATGTTACTTGCACAGCTACAGGTGTTAATAGTAGTTATGTAACTGTTAATACTCCTTCTGTTAATGTTGGTGTATTAAATCAGGGAGCAAATGTGCTGGTTGCATTCAGTATTACAATATCTCCTTCAATACCTCTTGAAACGGAAATAGAACTAACATTTGATTTAAGCGATGGAACATATTCTGACCAGTTAGTTAAACAATTTATTGTTGGTCAAGATACAACAGGATACTTTACTTTGGACTTTGAAGGATGTGCTGACTGGACTCTTACTTTTGACCCATGGACAATAAATGATGTTAATGATACTGTTACTTATAGCAGTTCAGATTATGATTTTACTCATGAAGGCGAAGCAATGGCGTTTATGGCATTTAACCCTTCACAAACAACACCTTCGGCTGTTGGTGACTGGGATG
>CAZOSY010000256.1:0-3946 GCA_964582565.1 uncultured Bacteroidales bacterium
GCTCCGAATATTTTTTATAATGTTTAATATTACTGCACTATAGGGATATTTATTTAAAATAAAAAATATCAATTAATATATGACACTACCAATTTTTTTTGATATATTATATAAAACATTAAATAAAAAATATAATTTTGTTGAAAATTTTATATTTATTGGGAATAAATAATTTTTTAATCATAAAATAATAAAAATATGTTTGACAAAAAAATTTATATAAACAGAAGAAACCGATTAAGAGATAAAATACAAAACGGTTTAGTCCTGCTTCTTGGCAATCCTGCTTCTCCTCAAAATTGCCTTGCAAATCATCTTCATTACAGGCAAGATAGTTCTTTTCTTTATTATTTTGGCCTTGACTTTGAAAATTTAGCAGCTGTCTTAGATGTTGACGAAAACAAAGATTATATTTTCGGCGATGATGTTGATATAGAAGATATTATATGGATGGGACCGCAAGAATCAATAAGAGAAAAAGCAGATAAAACAGGAGTTGAAAATACGGCTCCTTTTAATCAATTATCAGATTTATTAAAAAAAGCCATAAAGCAAAAAAGGAAAATCCATTTTTTACCGCAATACAGAGCTGAGAATATTATTTTACTGGAAAATCTGCTTGGGATACATTCTTTACAAATAAATAATTATGTGTCAAAAGAATTGATAAAAGCAGTTGTAAGTATGCGTTCTGTAAAAGAACAATGTGAGATAGAAGATTTGGAAAAATTTGAAGATGTAGCTTATGAGATGCATGTAACAGCTATGAAAATGGCAAAACCGGGTATTATTGAACAAAAAATTGCAGGCACAATTGAAGGTATTGGTTATGCTTATGGAGGACTGATGTCTTTCCCTCCAATAGTATCTATACATGGCGAGACCTTGCATAATCCTTATCATAAAAATATTTTACAAAAAGGTGATATGTTGCTTACTGATGCCGGGGCAGAATCACCAATGCGTTATGCAACAGATATTACACGAACCGTGCCTGTTGGCGGAAAATTTAGTCAAAAACAAAAAGAAATCTACCAGATTGTGTTAGATGCACAGACCAACACAATAAAAATAAGTAAACCAAATGTTACATATCAAAGTGTACATATTGATGCTATGCGTGTGATAACAGAAGGACTAAAAAAACTTGGAATTATGAAAGGCAATACAGAACAAGCTGTCCAACAGGGCGCTCCTGCATTATTCTGTCCACACGGATTAGGACATATGATAGGACTTGACTGTCATGATATGGAAAGCTTAGGCGAAGATTTTGTCGGATATGACAAAGAAACCAAAAGAAGTAATATATTCGGCTATAATGCTTTAAGATTAGGCAGAAAACTTCAGACCAACTTTATAATGTCTGACGAACCCGGAATATATTTTATACCCGAACTTATTGACAAATGGAAAGCAGAAAAAAAGTTTACTGAGTTTATAAATTATAAAAAATTAGAAGATTATAAGAACTTTGGAGGTATAAGAATTGAAGATGACCTTTTGGTAACAAAAACAGGATGCAGAGTGTTAGGAAAGCATATACCTAAAACAATAAAAGAAATTGAAGACACAATGGCTGAATAAATTATTTTTTAAATAGTTATCAAATTATCATTTATAGTTATTTATTTATAATTTTAAGAATATGTATCAAACAATTTTATTTAAAAACAAAAAAATTTATTTCAAGGAACAAGGTAAAGGCAAAGCAATTGTCTTGTTACATGGATTTTTAGAATCCCTTGATATATGGAATGAATTTTCAAATCAACTTTCAAAAAAGTTTAGAGTTATAACTGTTGATTTGCCTGGTCATGGCAAAAGCCAAAGCATTGACAAAATCAATACAATGGAACTTATGGCTGACAGTGTTAAAGCGGTCTTGGATTATCTTAAAATAAACAATTGCATTATGCTCGGTCATTCAATGGGTGGATATACGACTCTTGCTTTTGCCGACAAATATCCTGCTCTGTTAAAAGGGTTTGGTTTGTTTCATTCCAGTGCTTTGGCAGATACACCGGAAGCCAAAGAAAACCGTAATAACATAATAAAAATTGTAAAACAGGATAATATTAAGTTTGTCCGTCAATTTATTACAAGTTTGTTTGCTCCTGAAAATGTTAAGATTTATGAAAAAGATATAAGACAACAGCAGCATGTTGCAATAAAAATGTCTAAACAGGATATTATTGCTGCAATAAGAGGAATGGCAAAAAGAAAAAGTACGTTAGAAGTGCTTATAAAATCAAAAGTCCCTGTACTTTTTATAATAGGAAAAAAAGACCCAAGAATACCTTATGATAAAGTTCTTGCTCAAGCTACGTTGCCCAAACATTCTGAAATATTAATGCTTGATAATGTTGGACACATGGGATATTTGGAAGCACAAAATGAAACATTAAAGACAATAAAATGTTTTGCTGAAAAAATATTTTTATAAATTAAAGCGACACTTTTTTACCAAACGGCAAGATTCTTTTTGTGCCAAATCCCTTGTTTATTATATTTAATAATTCTACATCATTTTTCTTAAATATTGTTCCAAACACTGTTTTTATATTCCTGTATTTAAAAATATCTTTGCTCATAACAGACGATGGTCCTAAAAGAAATATATCACAATCATCTTTTGTATTATTAACAATATTCATAAAGGTCTTATTAAAAATTGTTGTTGCAGAAATAATTATTGCATCTGCATTTCCAACATATTTTCCTTCTTTATCAATAGAAATAATATTGTTATTTTTTTTTATCATATCAAAAGCAGAAACATTGATATTTTCTCTTTTAAATTTTTTAAATAAAGATTCAAAAAGCCCAATCATAACTATATTGTCATAATTTTTGAAATTTACACCATCAAAAATGTCAACAACTTTGTCATACTTATTTGAATAATTTAATAAAGCATTGTAATAGGCATTTAAAACTATTCTGTGTTTAATATTATCCAAATCAGGATATTTTAAATTTTTAATTTTAGTATCAACATTATTTGAGAGTGTTGCACAGATGCCTGTATTTCCATTTTTTAGTAATACAGCTGTATATATAGCACCATAAATGATTTTTTCAATGTTTTGAGTGTCAGCTCCATACTTTTCCAAAAGATATTTTAATGGTTCATTCATTATTTTTTAAATTTTAATATTTATCATCAATAAATTTTATAGCTTTTTCGTTTTTTATATTCATTGCAGGAATTCCTTTATAATCTTTAATAACAATACCTTTGACACAAATTTTTTTGTTTAACAGTTCCTTTTCCGGCTTGTAACTAAAATTAACTCTGTTGTTTTTCCATATTGTTATTGTAAAAATCTGATTATGGAATGTTTGGTCAAGATTTATAAAAGTATTTCCTTTTTTGCTGTATTTTGTAGAGACTACTGTTCCGCATACTGTAATTTTTTCGCCAATATGAGATTTTGCCTCAACAGTATTAAATTGTCCTTTTGACAAATCTTTTGTATCTAATGGCTGAACGTTATTTTTGTTTTTTTTAGTTTGCCATTTTTTTATATCATAATGCGCTTCTATCTTATTTTCCTGCTCATCAGGAATATCAGGAAAGAAATCTATCCCGGTTAGTTTTTCAACACTATCAACGTTGACAGCATAATGCATTACAGGATAAACACAGGATTCATTAGGCATTATAAAAGCAATGGCTTTTTTTTCATTACCTTCATAATCCAGAACTATTTTATAAAAATATTCAGGGATGCCTACTTTATTTTTACCGATAGTATATAATCCATCTGTTAAAACTCCACCAGTAACAACAAATACCTGCTCTTTTGATTCAATTACATATTGTCTGATAGTATTTTCTAAGTCAGCCCATCTTTCTCTGTTAAATTTATCTCTTTGGGGTGACATATTAGAATAAAAAAATGATTCACTAACAGCTTTTTTACTCCATCTAAAATCAGCA
>CAZOSY010000257.1:0-3942 GCA_964582565.1 uncultured Bacteroidales bacterium
CTGTTGAATATGTGTAATTTACAAACTTTTTGGATGAATTTGTGAATTATTCAGGATAAAGTAAAATTTTTATATATAGCAAAAATATTCTTAATGGTAAACAAGGCATTAAATAAAATTATAAAAGGCAAAAAGATATTAATTCTTGGTTTTGGCAAAGAAGGACAGTCAACATACATAACTTTGCGTAAATATTTTCCAGAGCAGGATTATACAATATCTGACACAGATATATCTGTAAAAAATAATGAGTTAATAAAAGACGATAAGCATTTAAAATTTGTTTTAGGAGAGCATTATTTAGATTGCCTGAATGATTTTGATTTGATAATCAAGTCCCCAGGTATTTCTTTAAAAAATTTAATTCATCCAATATCTTTAAATAAAATTACTTCTCAATCTGATATTTTTATTAATTTGTTTTACAGTCAGATAATAGGCATTACAGGCACAAAAGGCAAAAGCACAACATCATGTTTAATTTATCATATAATTCATTTATTTACAGATAATAGTGTATTAGTTGGAAATATTGGAATACCTCCATTTGAAAAAATATCTTATATTAACAAAGATACAAAAATTGTTTATGAATTGTCATCTCATCAGTTAGAATATATTTCTTCATCACCACATATTTCTGTTTTGCTAAACCTGTTTCATGAACATCTTGATTATTACAAATCATTTAACGATTATCAACTTGCAAAGTTTAATATAACAAAATATCAAAACAAAAATGATTATCTTATTTACAATGCTGATGATAAACTCATAGAAAAACAAATAAACAAATTCGGATTTAAAAAAAAATATTTTAAATATTCCTTAAAGAACAAGGTTAAGCAAGGATGTTATATAGATAAAAATTCAATAAAATTTTGTTTTAATGATAAAAAAGAAAAAAATATTTATGATTTAGGCGAAAAAAGATTTTTAAAAGGAGAGCATAATATTATGAACATAATGGCAGCAATTAATGTTTGTAAGATAACAGGTATTCCAGACCATATAATTATTAAGGGAGTTTCAAATTTCAAAGGGCTTGAACACAGAATTGAGTATGTTGGAAAATATAATAATATATATTTTTATAATGATTCAATAGCAACTATACCGGAGGCAACAACAGAAGCAATAAAAACGCTTAAAAAAGTTGATACTATTATACTTGGTGGCTATGACAGAGGTATTGATTATACTGATTTAATAAAATTTATATCAAAATCTTCAGTAAGGAATTTGATTTTTATTGATAAAGCAGGCAAAAGAATGCTTAATGAATTAGGACAATATAAAAATAAAAACCAGAGATATTTTTATGTTTATAATCTTGAAGATGCAGTAAAAACAGCAAAAAAGAATACCAAAGAAAATTTTATCTGTTTGCTTTCACCGGCAGCAGCAAGTTATGGAATGTTTAAAAATTTTGAACAAAGAGGTAAAATATATAAAAAATTAGTAAAAATTGTATAAACAGAGTTGGTTTATACAATTTTTTAATTTTTAAAAACCGTTAAAACGGTTAAAGATTAATGTAAGTTACTATTAGCCCCTGACTTAAGTCAGGGGTTAATGAGATGCGATACAACTCAAACAACCGTTTTAACGGTTTTATCTGACTTTTGGTTATTTACCTTGTTAGATATTTAGTTTAAAACATTATTTTTCATTAATTTATTAATTATCTAACAGGATAAAAATTAAATCCCTTTCGGTTTTTTTTTAATTAAGATAAAAAAATAATTTAGCAAAATAATAATTCTTTTCATTTTAACATTTTTGACCAGTTTTTGATAATCATAAAATAATTCTTTGTGTCCAAAAAACGAAGTAGTGAGTTGCGTTCTTGCGACTTATTGAACATTACATGGCGTTAGCACCCCGCCGTCATTGCAACCATGAAAGTTAAAATAATCACCTGCGTTATATTGTATCCCGTCGATAATACATGATTCTCCAATTTTTCCACAAACAACACCACATCCCTCCATCTCAGTATTAATAAAACAATACCTATTGCCCCCCAACAATTTAATAAATACACTATTTCGGCACCATGGTTTTACATAGACATCATGAGAAAGCGTACCTCTACCCACATATCCGCTGTTTTCATAAAAATCAACAAATGAATTAGCAGCAAATGCAACATTTTTGAGAGGCCCTATTGGCAGATTTGTTTTTTTAACTATTATTCCACTAAACACATATCCTTCTGGACTCAAAGAAAGACTTTCGCAATAAAATTCATACATATTAATAGAAGATTTTATCGGCTTCATACATGTTTTGGTATTATCACTTGAGGAAGATTCGTAATTAGAATTGTTCTGACTATTGTTTTGATTTAATATATTATCAGAAGTTAACTCAGGATGACCTCTTTGAGTATTAAAATCATCCAATCTTTTTTGTGCTTCGTCCAGAGCAGAAAATGAATCGGATTTTTTTTGTTCAGTATTATTTGGAGTATTATCATAATCAATATGTGTATAAGTATCATTGATTGATTGATTGTCTATATTAAGGCTTATATCGTTGTAATAATTATTTACTTCATAATCGTAGGATCCTTTATATTTTTCAAATCGGAATTTTCTTTCATTTGTCAAAAGATGTCCAAATAAAATGGAAGAATCATCAAAACAATCACCTCCACTAAAACATATAAATAGATCTGCCCATACAGCCCCAAAAGATAAAGGCAGTTTAATACCAGTACGCCATAAGAAATACATTGTTCTAGTAAACTTACTGTAAGGTTTTGTTGCAATTTTAAAGTAAGCATAACTTTTTGTATAATCATCAGGTATAGTAAAGGCAAACTCAGTTCGCTTTAATGAACGTCCTGCATATCTGTAATTTGTTTTATAAATACGATGAACACGATATGGCGGATTAATTCTAATTTGCGTAGCATAGTTTGAAGGATATGCAGTAATTGTAATTATTTTTCCATCAGATTTTTTTTTAACTTGTGAATTTGCTGAAACAGCAACAAATAAAGTTATAATAATTAAAATAAATTTTTTCATAGTTATCAGATTTTAAAATTTATATTAAATTTATTTATGTCCAATGCTTTTTTTTTACTTTTGACTAAAAAAAAATGTAAAATTCGTTAATCATTTTTTTTTAATCAGCGCAAACATACAATAAATTTTTTACATTTTTTTTACATCTATTTATCTATCAATTGTTTAAATTTGTCCAGTTATAAATTACGATAATATTATACTACATTTGTATATTTAGTGTTTATCCATAAAGTCAAATATTTTGTCTCCACTTGAATATCCCCGTTTAATTTATTCCATTAAACTGGGGGAACATCAATTTTAAAATGCTGATTTTCAACCTTTTCTGAAATCATAAATCGTTAATTGATATTCATTATTCAAAATAACAGTAAACTTTAGTCCTTTGAGAAATCAAATATTTTGGGTTGTGTCAGTTCTAAATAATCCTTAACTGACATAATTATTGAATCTGTTGGAGAGCCGGCATTAAATGCTATTTTTTTATTATTAACAATTGTATTATCTACATATATTTCCAAATCAATTATTGGCTTTCCAAAAGGAGGAAAAGAGCCTGGTTTTAGACCAGTTAATTTTGTAAATTCATCTTTGTTAGCAAATCTGATTCTTTTTATGTTAAAATGTTTCTTAATGCTTGTAGAATCTAATTTTTTGCATGCACTAAGAACAAAGATTTTAAATGAGTCATTGATTTTTAAAATTAGTGCCTTCCCTCCTATTGAGATATCTTCGCCACGTGCTTTTGCTGATTCTTCTGATGTTCTTGTTGGTTTATGATGTATTTCTCTAAATTCTATTGATTTAGAGTTTAGCCAATTTTTAATTTTCTGAAACATATATTTCTGGTTCTACCACGAATTTAATGAAAAATTATAATTTAGCAGGAAAAACAATGATA
>CAZOSY010000258.1:0-3848 GCA_964582565.1 uncultured Bacteroidales bacterium
TATCATTTTCAAATCCTCAAAAAAATTTAATGAGTTTCCACAATATCCTGTATATATATGTTTTATATTAAATTATGGTCATTGAGGTCAGTTCTTCTGAATTTTGGTCTGTAAATGTAAAATAACTTATTAATTAATACACCGAAAACCAGCGACAAGAAACAAGTAACCAGTTTTAAGCAAACAGCATCTTTATAAGTTTTTCAATATTATAATTATTAGAAAAAATACCATTTAACAATACTTTTTCTCTCATTATTTTACTTTGTTTATCAAAAGGAACAGTAAAGAGATTTTTTACTTCTTCTTTCATTGCTTTTGAAGAATCTTTAATAACGCATAAATTTTCCAGTCCCGTATTTTTTACCATATGAGAGTTTACAATACAATGCCTGCCACTATATAAAGCACATAACAATTTTATCTTAATACCGGTAGTTTGAAAAGTTGGTAAGATATTTATTTGTGCGTTTCTTATAAGTTCATATATCTTTTTAGTACTTATATTTTTTCTTAATTCAATATGTTTAAATTTTTTTACTTCTTGTTCTAATTCCTTAGATGGCTTATCTCCTGCAATTATTAAAGGTATATCTATGTCATTAAAGATTTTATTTACTAAAAACAGAGCATCTTTATTATTTTCTCCAACAGATAAACTCCCATGATACAGAGCATAGTTACCTATTCCTTCTTTGATATTAACTCTTTCATTGGCATGAAATGCTGATATGGTTACAACATGTTTAAATTTTTTTTCAAAATAAAGCTTATCACTTTTTGAAATCACAGCTATTGCATCAGCATAATTAAAAACTTTTTCATATCGTTTAAGCTTGGTGGCTTCATTAAAAAAATAATATTTTTTAAAAATATTATTTTCAACTTTTGCAAGATTTTGATAATAGTCATATTCTATATTATGTGTTCTTACAATTTTTTTCCTTTTATAAAGTCGTTTATCATCAAGATAATAACAAGTATGAAGACCTTCAAACAGAATAGGATAATCATTTTTTAATAAATTGACTATTAACTCTTCAGATGCTCGTGAAGCAACAATATATGGCTTATGTTTAAATAGATTAGCTTTTGAAATATGTCTTTTATAATAATTTACTGTCTCACATATATCATTAAGTTTATTAGAATGCTTTCTGTCATATTCAAAACAATGAAGATGAACTTTTATACCTGCTCTTTTAAACGATTTAAGCTTATAATATACGTCAATAGCACCACCATAATTAGCTGGAACTGGTATATCAAACGATATGACATTTATATGATTACAAGTATTTTTTATATACATTTATAAGTTGCTTTTTTTCTTTTTCCCAGCATAATTCATTAGCTGCAATTTCTAAATTTTCTTTTAAAATTTGTTTTTTATTTTTTCTTAACATCAAATTTATTTTATCTGCAATATGCTCAGGGCTATGATTATCAATTGTATCACCAATATTATATAATTCAATAATTTTTTTTATCTCAATCAAAGGAGAAGCCAAAACAGGAACGCCTGCCTGTATATAATCAAAAAGTTTATTAGGTAAACTAAACTTATAATTTATATTTGTATCCTTATCTAACGTAAGTCCTAAATCAGCAATAGCAGTATATTGAAATAATTTATCAAATGGCAGTTTGGGAATAAATTTAACCTTATTAGAAATATTTAATTTTATAATATTTTCTTTTAAAATACCAATGACATCACCACTGCCAATGATTAATAAAATGGCATCTTTAACATATTGCATTGCTTCAACAGCCTCTTCTGCCCCACGGTCAATATTAATACCAGAGCCCTGAAGCAATATAATTTTTTTGTCATAAGAAAGCCCTAATTCTTCTTTTGTCTTCTCTGTTACTAACTCTCTTTTTATAGGAATATTTCGTACAACTTTAACATCAATATTATATTCTTTTTTATATAAATCAGCAATTGACTCATTAACAGTAAAAACATCTTTTAATTTAGGAAATATATAACTTTCTATTGTCTTCCATATTTTTTTAACAAATTTTTTGTTTGATAATTCCGGCACACCCGTAAAATATTCGTGACTATCATATACTATTGGAATATTTTTAAGTTTATGTATAATATAATTTGGAAGCAATGTATCTAAATCGTTTGAAACCAACAAATTTTCTTTTTTAAATAACAAAAAAAAGAATAAACGAATGTTATATTCAGCATAAAAACAAGGTCCTTTTTCAAAAAATAACCAAAAACGCTTTGTCTTATATCTTCTTTTTTTTAAAGACAAACTGTTTTTTAACCTGCGTCCTGTAAGAATAACTTCAAAACCTAA
Source organism: uncultured Bacteroidales bacterium (assembly GCA_964582565.1). GTDB lineage: Bacteria > Bacteroidota > Bacteroidia > Bacteroidales > CAZZDX01 > CAZZDX01. Next base: position 2,322 of record CAZOSY010000258.1, read on the forward strand.
GTCAGACAAAGTATTAGCTGCTCTGTCAACTCTTTGGTCTGTTATTAAATCATTTGTTACAGAAATAATTGCTTTTTTCAAAAGAGGAAAATCAAATTATTTTTTAAAAATATGCAAATTTAAATTTTTTTATTAATTTTTTTTATTAATTTTATCATAAAATTGTAATTTTGCCGTTTCTAATTTTTTGTAAAGTAATATTTCGTAATTTTGTAGTAATTACACTTTGTCTTATAAACAATATATTGCTTTTATAAAAAATAATTAACAAATATAAACATTATGGAAATAAAAGAAAATTATTCATTAAAAGATTTAAATACTTTTGGTGTTGATGTCAAAGCAAGATATTTTGTTGAAGTATCTTCAGATCAAGAAATAAAAAGTTTTTTATCTGAATACAAATCAAAACTAAAAGATAAACCAATATTAATTTTAAGTGGAGGAAGCAATATTCTATTTACAAAAGATTATAATGGTATTGTTCTAAAAGTAAACACAAAGGGAATAGAAATAATAAAAGAAAACAAAAAATATGTTTATGTAAAAGCAAAAGCAGGAGAAGTATGGGATGACCTTGTAAAATATTGTATTGACAATAATTTTGGTGGCATTGAAAATTTGACATTTATTCCAGGTAGGGTAGGAGCTGCTCCTGTTCAAAATATAGGAGCCTACGGAGTGAAGATAAAAGATGTATTTTATAAATTAAATACTATAAACATTAAAACAAGAAAAGAAAAAAGATTCTTAAAAAAAGATTGTGATTTTGGATATAGAAGAAGTGCTTTTACAGCTAAGTCAAAAAATCAATATATTATACTCTCTGTTACTCTGAAACTTCATAAAAATTCCCAATTTAATATTCAATATGATGATATAGAAAAAGAATTAAATAAGATAGGGATTCAACAATTAGATATAAAAGTTATAAGTGAAGCCGTTTGCAAGGTGAGAACAGCTAAATTGCCAGACCCTGATCAAATAGGAAATGCAGGGAGTTTTTTCAAAAACCCTCTTGTGTCTTTAAGCGAATATAAAAAATTATCTGATGCTTATCCTTCATTAAAAGCTTTTCAATTATCACCTGAAAAATATAAATTGTATGCAGGATGGCTTATTGAACATTGTGGATGGAAAGACAAACGAATAGGTAATGCAGGTGTTTATAGAAATAATGCTCTCATACTTGTTAATTATGGAGGAGCAAAAGGGTCTGACATTCTTGAATTATCTAAACAAATTCAAAAATCTGTATTTGATAAATTTGAAGTTAAATTAGAACCGGAAGTTAATATTGTATGATATCATCAATTACGAATTACGAATTACGAATTATCAATTACGAATTACGAATTATGAATTATCAATTACGAATTACGAATTATGAATTATCAATTACGAATTACGAATTATGAATTATCAATTACGAATTACGAATTACGAATTATCAATTACGAATTACGAATTATGAATTATCAATTACGAATTACGAATTATGAATTATCAATTACGAATTACGAATTA
>CAZOSY010000259.1:0-3840 GCA_964582565.1 uncultured Bacteroidales bacterium
AGAGTATCTTTACACTTTATTTTTTTTCTTATTTCCTGTTTTAATATTTGATGAACAATACTCGGAAAATATTGTTTTATATCAGCTTTTAAAACATATTTATTTTTTTGCATAAATCTTTGATAACGTAATATTGCTTTGTGAGTTCCTTTTCCTTTGCGGTTAGCATAACTATCATAAATAAATATTTTTTCAAAAATTGGCTCAATAATATTGCAAAGAGCATGATGAACAACCCTGTCTCTGTATGGTGCTGCACTTATCATACGTAATTTTGGTTCATATATATTAAAAGTTTTGTATTTACCAGGTTTATATGTTTTATTTTTGAGTTCTGATTTCAGACGTAAAAGATTTTGCTCCTTGAAAAAATTAAAACCTGATACATTATTTTGTTTTCTTTTCCCTTTCTGGGCTTTATGAGCTGCTAACAGTAAATTATCAAATTTAATAATTTCTTTAAACAGATTATTATATCGTTTCATTTTAAAGATTTTAACCAGCCTCCGTTTTTTTTTCCTGTATTATTTAACCATTCGGCTATATATTTATATTTTTTTGAAGTATAATAACCGGACTCATAACATAATCGGTTAAAATACCTTAATTGCTCAAGCCAGATATTTACTTTTTTTAATAATTCTTGTTTTTGGTTTCTTTCTGTATAATATGCTTCTATAAAAATTTCCTGTATATCTAATAATTTGTTCTGAATTCTATCGCCAATTAGAAATTTTTGTTCACGGGGAAATTTTTGTATTACCGGTAACATATATTTTATAAATTCATACCATTCTTCAATTATGTTTTCTTTTGTTACCATAAAAAAAATTTTGACCCCCGACACAAAGTGTCGGGGGTATTAAAAGGGTAAAAAAATAAAAGTATAAAGTGTTACTTAAGCACTGAGAGACAAATACGAAAGCCAACGCTGCTGACCGTAAGGTCGGGACCGCTCCCGCTGCGACCAGCCGACCGACAGTACCTTGCAAGGTCGCCCCAGGAACCGCCACGCAAAACACGATAAGAGTTTGATGAAGCCCCTTTTGGATTATTCTCCGGGCTATTTTTATAATAATCTTTATCGTACCAGTCGCTGCACCATTCCCAAACGTTTCCGCTCATATCGTAAATGCCAAGTTCATTTGCCTGCTTTGTTCCTACCGTGTGTGTTTTGCTTCCTGAATTACTAGTATACCACGCAACATCATCAACACTATTGCTCCCGCTGTATTTATAGCCATTGGTTTTATTACCTCCACGTGCTGCATATTCCCATTCGGCTTCGGTGGGTAAACGGTAATTGCCTCCTGTCTTTTCGTTAAGTTTTTTTAAAAAATTTTGTACATCATTCCATGAAACACTTTCTACCGGGCAATTGTCGCAATCCTTAAAAGAACTCGGATTGCTTCCCATTATCTCTTTCCATTGTTTTTGTGTTACTTCGTATTTGCCAATATAAAAACCGGTTACTGTTACTGTATGTATAGGTTTTTCATCATCACTACCATCATTGCTTCCCATTTGGAATGTTCCGCCTTTAACAAAAACCATATCACAAAAAGAGCTTTTTCCTTTAACTTTAAAAATCAGATGCTCGGTGTATAGCATATCTGTATCTTTTAAAACATTCCATATAATTTTTTTTCCTGTTCCCTGTTTAATTGATTTTCCTGCATCACCGCTAAGATTTTTTATAGGTCCTTTATAGGTTTCGCCTGCATCTGTGCTGTAATATACTTCAATATTAAGAGGTGTTTCAGAGCTAAGGTTATAAGTTATAATTATATTATCGCCCTGCTGTTTAAACACAACATTGGTAATGCTTTGGCAAAACAAATTGCTGTAAAAGATTAATGGCAGTAGTATTAATAATAGTTTTTTCATAGACAGACACGAATTGCACGAATTAACACAAATTATTTAGTGCATAACCATAATAATAATATTTTCTCAAAAACCTCGTAGGTTGGGTTTAAAATAAAAAGAAAACATTGAAATTAAATGTATTGCGTATTAATAAATCGTAAACCTACGAGGTTTGTCATTAATTTTATAGACAAACACTTTTTAGACACAAATTTAGATACAAATTTCACGAATTTGCACAAATTTTATAAACTTTTTTACATTATATTTTCTTTTGTTACCATAAAAAAAATTTTGACCCCGCTTCGCGGGGTAAAGGGTAAAAAAATAAAAGTATAAAGTGTTACTTAAGCACTGAGAGACAAATACGAAAGCCAACGCTGCTGACCGTAAGGTCGGGACCGCTCCCGCTGCGACCAGCCGACCGACAGTACCTTGCAAGGTCGCCCCAGGAACCGCCACGCAAAACACGATAAGAGTTTGATGAAGCCCCTTTTGGATTATTCTCCGGGCTATTTTTATAATAATCTTTATCGTACCAGTCGCTGCACCATTCCCAAACGTTTCCGCTCATATCATAAATTCCAAGCTCATTTGGTTGCTTTGTTCCTACGGGATTTGTTTTGTTTCCTGAATTTTTTGTAAACCACGCCACATCATTAATATTATTGCTACCTGCATATTTTGTCTGAGACGATTCGTGAATCGTCTTTACGCCACCCCTTGCTGCATATTCCCATTCGGCTTCTGTGGGCAACCTCCCACCTGCCCACTGACAATAAGCTTTTGCTCCATACCATGTTACCTCTACCACTGGATGCTTTTTATAACCGTTTTCAGGATAATATGTACCTCCACTTTTATATATCCTGCAATCATTATCCTTAATATCAAGCCATTTTGCTCCTCCTTCTTTTTGGTTACCTTTTTCGTTTAAAAATTTGCAATACTGTGCATTGGTTATCTCGTATTTACTAATATTAAAACTACTTACTGTTACAGTATGCACCGGTTTTTCATCGCTGCCTCCATCATTGCTCCCCATCTGGTATGTTCCGCCTTGTACAAATACCATATCCGGCATTGCTCCGCCTGTTACTTTTGCCCTTATTTCAAACTGTATTTTGTCGCCTTGTAATTTTTCTCTGTCTTTTAATACATCCCACACTATTTTTTTGTTATAGCCGGTTGTAACATTTTTTCCAACATCACCTGTTACACTATGTAATGGCTCGCCCCAGTTTGCACCTCCATCTGTGCTGCAATATACTTTTACATTAAAAGTTTGTCCTGTTTTTGTTCCTGTAAGAGCATAATAAATAATAATTTTTTTTTCTTGTTGCTCTGTCCGGATATTTTCTATTTTTTGGGCAGAAGAAAACAGTGTAATAAAAAGGAACAAAGATGATAGAATTAAATTATTCATGGTTTAATTTCTTTTTTAATATTATTTATATCATTATCCCAATTTTCAGGATTTTGTCGAATATATTTACAAATATTGCTAAAAGATTTATTATTTCTGATAATATGGTCATTAAATCGTGATTGCCATACAAAATTTTTACAGGGGTATTTATTATTTATACCGTTGGATAGGCATCCTACGGCATTTGCGGTTTTTGTTACAGCAGATTTGAATGAACCTATAATAACAGATAATGAACCTGGTTTTGGTGATATTTTGGACATTTGTTGCTGGATTTTTGATTTATTTTGGTCGTGGTCGTGGTTGTGGTTATGGTTGTTGCCGTGGTTATGGTTGTGGTCGTGATCGTGGTTGTTATCGTGTAGAGACGAGGCATGCCTCGTCTCTACATTATTATATCGCCTCGTTCCTACATTATTATCCCGCCTCGTCTCTACAATACCACCGTGATACGATTCATTATCATTTTTGATAATTTGAATTATCTCATGTATATGATTCGGCATAATAACGTATTCATCCAATTTCATATTTTTACGTAT
>CAZOSY010000260.1:0-3805 GCA_964582565.1 uncultured Bacteroidales bacterium
ATTCAATAAACCAGTTATCTGATAATTTTTGTGTAAGTTTGATGATTAATTAAAGTTTGTTCATAAAATCGTGGGTTAATAGACCTAATAATATAAAATAACCGTTTTAACGGTTTACCAACGACTTTATGAACAAACTCTAACACAACTTTTTTATAAAAAAATTACAATATTAAATTTAACTCTTTACTATGAAACCATTTAACTGCTTATCTTATTTTTTAAGAAAAAAAACATATTATTACATACTTACAATGTTATTAATGTATGTAAGTATAATTTCTAAATCTCAAATTCCTGACTGGGAATGGGCTAAAAGTGTAGGAGGTCTTAGTGATGATGTCAGCAGAAGCATTGCTACTGCTCCTGACGGTAATGTATATATAACAGGCTCTTTTCTTGGTTCAAATATCACATTTGGCTCAATAATGTTGAATAGCAATGGCTTTCGCAATTTTTTTCTTGTTAAATATGATTCTGATGGAAATGTTATTTGGGCTAAAAGTGCCGGAGGAAATAATTATGATTATAGTTGCAATGTTGCTACTGATAACTCTGGCAATGTATATATAACAGGATATTTCAGAAGTCCCAGTGTAACATTCGGCTCAACAATATTAACAAATAATGGAAACACAGATATTTTTCTTGCAAAATATAGCTCTGATGGAAATGTATTATGGGCTAAAAGTGCCGGTGGAGATAGCTATGAGCATAGTTATGGACTAACTACTGATACTTCTGATAATATTTATATAACAGGGGACTTTAGAAGTACAAATATTACATTCGGGACAGTAACTCTGACAAATAGTAATGGTGGTAATGATATTTTTCTTGCAAAATATGACACTAATGGAGATATTCTATGGGCAAAAAATGCAGGCATTAATGGCGAAGATGGTGGTAATGATGTTACCTGCGATTTGTTAAATAATGTATATTTAACAGGACAATTTAGAAGCGACAGTATTGTTTTTGACTCAACAGTCCTAAATAACAGCGGCTCTGATGATATATTTCTTGTAAAATACAAGTCAGATGGTAATGTATTATGGGCTAAAAAAGCAGGAAATACCGATTCTGATATTGGTAAAAGTGTTGCTGCTGATACATCAGGAAATGTTTATCTCACAGGATATTTTGAAAGTAATAATATATCTTTTGGAGCAATAAATTTAACTATTAACGGAACTTATGGATACCCTAATACTGATGTCTTTATTGCAAAATACGCTCCCAGCGGAACTGTATTATGGGCTAAAAACACCGGAAATAGCGGAACAGATAAAGGTATTAGTATTACAACAAATTTGTCAGGCCATAATATATATCTAACAGGTATTTTTAATAGTTCTTCTATATCTTTTGGCTCAACTACACTTAACAACAATGGCGATTATGATATATTCATTGTAAGATACGACTCAACAGGAAATGCCGGTTTATCTAAAAGTGTTGGAAATGATAAAGAAGATGCAGTAAATAAAGTTAACGTTGATAAGTTTGAAAATGTATATATAACAGGATATTTTTATAGTCCGACTATCACTTTTGGAACTGCAACACTGACAAATAATGGAGATTATGATATATTTATCGCAAAATTATCTAAATATGCTGTTATTAATGAATTTAATAATATTGTTGATATTAAAATATTTCCAAATCCTTCAAATGGTATATTTAATGTATTAATAAATAATATTGCTGTAAATAGTTCTGTTAATTTTTTTGTGGAAAATATTTATGGACAAACAATTTATAAAGAAAACTTAAAAAACAGAGCAAAAAATTTTACTAAGCAAATAGATTTATCTGATTATTCAAAAGGAATATATTTTGTAAAACTTTATTATACTGTAAAGAAAAAGTCATTGGTAAATGCTGATGATAATACTATTTATACAAAAAAAATTATCATTAAATAAACCAGTTATATGATAATTTTTGTGTAAATTTGATGATTATACTCTGTTTGGTCATAATTAAATTATTCACAACTGTTTTTATAAAAAAATTACAATAATATTAAATTTAACACTCTTTATTATGAAACTATTTAACTGCTTATCTTATTTTTTAAGAAAAAAAACGTATTATTACATACTTACAATGTTATTAATGTATGTAAGTATAATTTCCGAATCTCAAACTCCTGACTGGGAATGGGCTAAAAATATAGGAAGTTTTGGTGATGACCTTGGCAGAAGCATTGCTGCTGCTCCTGATGGCAACGTATATATAACAGGAACTTTCCTTAACTCAAGTATCACATTTGACTCAATAACTATTTATAATAATGGATTACGTAATATGTTTCTTGCAAAATATACTCCAAACGGAAATATTATTTGGGCTAAAAGTGCCGGAGGAAATAATTATGATTATAGTTGTAGTGTTACTGCTGATTTTGCAGGTAATGTATATATAACAGGATATTTCAAAAGTCCCAGTGTAACATTCGGCTCAACAATATTAACAAATAATGGAAACACAGATATTTTTCTTACAAAATATGACTCTGATGGAAATGTTTTATGGGCTAAAAGTGCCGGTAAAAGTAGCTATGACCATAGTTACGGACTTACTGCTGATACTTCCAATAATATTTATATAACAGGGGACTTTAGAAGCGATAGTATTATTTTTGATACAATTACTCTAATAAACAACAATGGTGGTAATGATGTTTTTCTTGCAAAATATAGCTCTGATGGAGATATCTTATGGGCAAAAAATGCAGGCGCTAATGGTGAAGATATTGGTAATGACATTAGCTGTGATTTGTTAAATAATGTATATTTAACAGGACAATTTAGAAGCGACAGCATTGTTTTTGACTCAACAGTCCTAAATAACAGCGGCTCTGATGATATATTTCTTGTAAAATACAAGTCAGATGGTAATGTATTATGGGCTAAAAAAGCAGGAAATACCGATTCTGATATTGGTAAAAGTGTTGCTGCTGATACATCAGGAAATGTTTATCTCACAGGATATTTTGAAAGTAATAATATATCTTTTGGAGCAATAAATTTAACTATTAACGGAACTTATGGATACCCTAATACTGATGTCTTTATTGCAAAATACGCTCCCAGCGGAACTGTATTATGGGCTAAAAACGCCGGAAATAGCGGAACTGATAAAGCTATTGATATTACAACAAATATTTCAAATAATATCTTTATATCAGGAAATTTTAATAGCTCAAGCATTACTTTTGGCTCAACCGTTTTGACTAATAATGGAGGTTATGATATGTTTGTTGTAAAATATGCTTCAACAGGAAATGTTGTTTGGGCTAAAAGTGTTGGAAACGACCAGGAAGAGTCTTCTAATGGTATTGCTGCAAATGCTTTAAACTTGTATATGACAGGATATTTTCAAAGTGATACTCTCATCTTTTATTCTGATACTTTGATAAATAATGGAGATTATGATATTTTTATCGCAAAATTATCAGAATGCACAATATCTGTTTTTATAGGTAATGATACAATAATTTGTAAAAACGACAGTATTGTTCTGGATCCCGGTGCAGGATTTCTTAGCTACTTATGGCAGAATGCAAGTAATAATCAAACTTTTACAGTAGATACAACAGGAACTTACTATGTAATGGTAACTGATAATTATGATTGTGTTGCCTATGATACAATAAATATAATTGTTTCATCACCGGTTATTGATTTAGGACAAGATACCGGTCTTTGTGAAGGGAATATTCTGACCTTGGATGCAGAAAACTTCGGCTCATTATATCTGTGGAATGACAGCACAACAAACCAAACTCTTGATG
>CAZOSY010000261.1:0-3779 GCA_964582565.1 uncultured Bacteroidales bacterium
TACCATGTACTTCGTATCCTTTTTCAAGTAAAAGTTCGGCAAGATATGAACCATCTTGGCCGGTAATGCCTGTTATGAGTGCTTTTTTCACCCTATTAAATATATCATCTTTATTGTTATTTTTTTTTATTTGCATAAAAGCAATTTCCTTTTCTAATAAGCTTATTTATTATTTTAAATTTTACAGAGTAAATCTATTCACCTTGTATTCCTGCAAATGACCTTCGTCTTTTTGCTTTAGAACTTTTTTATTTATCTTATCTCCGAATATTTCCAGTTCAAGATAATCGGTCATTTTATAGATTTTATTATCACAATAGAAGTTTGAATTCAAAATCTAAAAATTACGTTTTTGAATAATCCAGTGTCTGAAAAAAGGATCTTCAATTTCATATCCGTTTTGTGATTTATTTACAAGTCCTTCCCTTGTTAACTTCATAATACTGCTATAGGCTGTGCTTGATGAACCAATGTTATAATTCTGTAAAAATATATCAGATAAAGGAAGATTTTTTGATGTGGCTAGACCAATAAGTATTTTCATATCTGTTCGGTTAAGTGTGTTCCACAGCCTTTCAAAATCTACATCATGATGACTTACTATTTTGCCAATAGCAATTTCAACAGGTTTATTTATTTTTTCGTGAGCGAGTTCTTCCCATACACTGAACGCTAGTTGTTGAGTATAATAAGGGTGTCCTTTACTAAATTTCAGAATATATTTTGATATTTCGATATGTCTTTTTGAAATATTTTTCAAACGATTCTGTAAATATGTTTGAAAATCACTTTCAGGTATTTTAGAAAGAAGAAAAAGATAACCAAAATGATAGAAAGGTGATTTATTATTTTCAAATATATCACGAATAAGAGATTCCTGACTTCCCAGGAAAACATAATTTATATCGGTGTGATGTTGCAAAATAGATCTTAAACGATTTTCCATTCCTTTTTCAATCTTACGAATTACCTGAAATTCATCAAAAACAACGATCAGCCTTTTGCTTTTGGACGATAATTTATTTATTAGATTTAAAACATCCTCCAAAGCAATATCACCTGATTTATTAGAGTTAAAAGAGATATTTATTTCATCGGAAATCGGATTTATTAATACGGTTGGAACAATTCGAAATGATTTTAATAATGTTTTTATTTTCTCATAAGCAAATAATTTATGAATCTTTTTTAACAATTGCTCAGCAAAATCAATTTCTGAAGTAACAACCTGCATATCCAGTAAAATAACCGGACGATTTATTTCTTTTATTGCTTTCATAATCAAGCTGGTTTTGCCATACCGTCTCGGACTCATCATAGTAAGATGTACTTCAGAATCCAGAATAGATTTTATCTGTTCCAATTCCTCAACTCTATTTGTGAAATAAAGGTTATCCACAATCGAACCAAATTTGAAAGGATTTTTTAATTTGTTCCGAAGTTTTTCGTTCCGAGGTTTTTCGGAATTGTTTTTATTACTCATTTACTTACATTAATTAATAAAGTTGCTTTTATTGTTTGTATCATATCATCCAAACTAATTAGTGTCTGTCTATAAAGTCGAATATAAACCGTTAAAACGGTTATTTTATATTATTGGGTTTCATTAGCCCATGACCTAAGTCGTGGGTTAACTTATTTATATCTATTGAGAAATTATTATTTAGCAAAATAACCGCCAGTTTTCGGACTGCCTTTAAATATAATTTTATTACTATCTTTCAATTTTTTCAACCATTTTTCTGTTGTTTTGTATGGTTTATTAATTATTTCAGACAATTCTCTTGTATTTTTGCCCTGATATTTTTTAATTATTTGCAGCAATGTATTTACTCCCCCATTTACTCCCCCATTTACTCCCTCATTTACTCCCCCATTTACTCCCTCATTTACTCCCCCACTTAATTTCTTTTTTATATTTTTTCTAAAAAAAGTAATAACAAAAGCACCTGCTTTCTCTTCAAAAGAAGGTTTCTGCAATCCTTTTTGTAAACATGCATCTATAATACGAAGAAACCCTGTGCCCCAGTTCTCAATTAAATTAATATTATAGAAAATCTGGGCTAATTTTTTATTTCTGGGGATTGATCTGTTTTCCGAGAGGAGTTTTTTGATATTTATTTCAGGTGGGAGCAATCCGGGGCTCCATATTTGAAGAGTATCATCAAAAATCCTTATTTGAATATTTCCATGATCAGCATAATCTCTGTGAACTACTGCGTTAATGATAGCTTCTCTTAAAGCATTCAAAGGATAAGCCCAGATTTCTTTCCGCTGTGGTGCTTGATCAATTTCCACTGACATATTAATATGTCTTTTTATAAATTCAAGAGTGTCTTCAACAGCAGTAATTATATTTGTATCAAAATCCTTCATATCAATAAAATGTACCATAGAATTGCCTTTAAACCTTGCAGCTTTCATTATGGCATTTGGCATTAAAGAATTTTTTTTCACAAAACATAAATATGCAGCATTAGTAATATTTTTTCCATTATAGATATTTAAACTCTTCAAGAAATCAAAGTATGTGTGAAATTCTATTTTAAAATAATTTTTATTTAGTTGGCTAATTAATTTTTCATCCCATTCAATATTTTCAATGTTTTCAGTAAAAAATTGCTTATCGAAATCAGGCAAAGTATATCTTTTTATCAAATTTCGAACTTCCTGGTTACTTAACTTTTGATTACTTTTCCCTACTCTGACAAAAGCTTTATTAAAAGCAAAAACAGGCTTTATTTCAGCTTCTTTGACTTCAAATTCTGTAATTTCACCAAGAGCGAAGGTCTTTACAACAATTGAAGGATAAAGCACAGGGTCTGTATTGTTTTTAATTTTATTTCCCAAATCTTCAATTGTATTCTTACCTACTACTTGATTTGTTGGATTGCCGTTATCATCAAAACCAACAATAACTTTACCTCCTTCTTTATTAGCAAATGCAACGAGAGAGATAATTATTTCTTTCCATTCTTTAAAAGATGATTTTATTTCTAATTGTTCAGATTCTTTATAAATCATATTTATCTTTATCTTGTTGTTATTAGCTACGGAATTAAAAAATTTTGTAAGTACTTTGTTCGGAATATTCCATTCAATTACTTATGATTTTACAAATATAATTAACTATTTTCTTATCCGAATCAGGATAAACCGGCAAACAAATCACTTGTTCAGCAGTTTTATTTAGCAACAGGCAAATTTTCAGGTTTGGCAGAGTCAAAGGCATTATAAGTAGAGAAATTGCTAATAAGCGGGTAGAAATATCTTCTGCCATAGATATTATGAATTTTCAATTTATAATCTCCCAATGACCATTTTTTTTACTGCCTACTCTTTTTAATATCTTCAATTCTTTTAATTTTGTTGTATCTCTTTTTATTGTTGCCCTGCTGGCATTCATAATTATTGCAAGTTCTTCAATTGTTATACTTTTATTTTCCCTGATTAATTCAACTATTTGTCTCACTCTCTTATTTAAAGGTTCATTTAAAGGTTCATTTTTATTCGTTTCAATTGTTACCCAAAAAGAATCTGTAAAATCAAATATTATTTTATTCCCATTATAAGAACGTTATATATGAATTTTCGATTTTCTTTTGCCAGTTGTGCAGGAATAGAGTTCCACAACATTCTTATTTTAGATTGTCCACGGAGAACACGGATAACACTGATTTTTGTAATTCGTAATTCTTAATTTGTAATTCGTAATTCTTAATTTGTAATTCTTAATTTGTAATTCGTAATTCTTAATTTGTAATTCGTAATTCTTAATT
>CAZOSY010000262.1:0-3736 GCA_964582565.1 uncultured Bacteroidales bacterium
AAATTTTTGTAATTTTGTCTGTCTAAAATAAATTGATTTAAAAAGATATATTTACAAAAAAAATGATAAAATGAGAAATAAATTAAACAAAATAGAAGAAGCCATTTTTGATTTTAAGCAAGGCAAGGTTGTTATAGTAGTAGATGATGAGAACAGGGAAAATGAGGGTGATTTTATTGCAGCAGCCGAGAATATAACACCTGAGATAGTAAATTTTATGGCAAAGCAAGGCAGAGGATTAATTTGTGTATCTATCACAGAGAAGAGATGTGATGAGTTGGATTTAGATTTAATGGTAAGGAAGAATACATCTAAAAACGAGACACCTTTTACTGTCTCTGTTGATTTGTTGGGACAAGGATGTACAACAGGTATTTCAGCAAATGACAGAGCAAAGGCAATAAAAGCTTTGGCAGATAAAAAAACAAAACCTCAAGATCTTGCCCGTCCGGGACATATATTTCCTTTAAAAGCAAAAAATGCAGGGGTCTTAAGAAGAACAGGACATACCGAAGCAGCAACAGATCTTGCAAAATTGGCAGGATTATATCCTGCCTCAGCTCTTGTAGAGATAATGAATGAAGATGGGACAATGGCACGTTTACCAGACCTTTTTAAAATTGCAGAACATTTTGATTTGAAGATAATATCAATAGAAGATTTAATTGTTTATCGTATAAAAAATGAAAGTTTGATAAAGAAAGAAGTAGCTGTTTCTTTGCCAACAGAATGGGGAATCTTTAAATTGATTGCTTACAGACAAATAACCAATGATTTACTGCAACTTGCATTGGTTAAAGGTGAATGGAAGCAGGGAGAACCTGTTCTGGTCAGAGTCCATTCCGAATGTTTGACAGGCGATACTTTTAGCTCTCTCAGATGTGATTGCGGAATTCAATTACATACTGCAATGCAAATGATTGAAAGACAGGGAAAAGGTGCTATCTTATATTTGAATCAGGAAGGCAGAGGTATTGGCTTGCTAAACAAATTAAAGGCGTATAAGTTACAGGAGCAAGGCAAAGATACTGTTGAAGCTAACATTGAACTGGGATTCAGACCTGATGAAAGAGATTATGGAATAGGAGCACAGATATTAAGGGACTTAGGTATAACAAAAATAAAACTTATAACTAATAATCCTACAAAGAGGGCAGGACTGACAGGATACGGATTAGAGATTGTAGAGAATATCCCTATTGTTATTAAGCCAAATAAATATAACAGGGATTATTTAAAGACAAAACAGGATAAGATGGGACATATTTTTTAATTAATAATTGATAATTGATGATTGATAATTGATTAAAGTGGAAATTAACTAAACATTTATTTATGCTAAAAAAATTATTATTCATTTATTTTTTCTTAATAATAGTCCTAAATATATTTTTTATATCTGCAATATCTGCCCAAGAAAAATATACTATTAGCGGTTATGTAAAAGATGCTTCATCAGGCGAATCATTGATAGGAGCAAGTGTTTATATTAAAGAATCTCTAAAAGGTACAACAACAAATCAATATGGCTTTTATTCACTAACTTTAAAACAGGATAATTATAATTTTGTTGTCTCTTTTATTGGATATAATGATTATATAAAAAAAATTAATCTTAACAAAAATCTAAAAATCAATGTATCACTAAAAGAAAATATTATCACTACCAAAGAAGTTGTTATTAAAGGAGAAAGAAGTGATAAAAATGTTCAAAGTACAGAAGTAGGGACTTTTCAATTGCCTGTAAAAAAGATAAAAGAATTACCTGCTTTTTTAGGCGAAGTAGATATTCTAAAAACAATTCAATTAAGTCCGGGAGTTCAATCTTCAGGAGAAGGCGTATCTGGAATTTATGTCCGTGGAGGAGGACCTGACCAAAATCTAATCCTTTTAGATGAAGCTGTTGTTTATAATGCTTCTCATCTTTTTGGTTTCTTCTCTGTCTTTAATGCCGATGCTATTAAAAATATAAACTTAATAAAAGGAGGAATACCTGCCAATTATGGTGGACGGTTATCTTCTGTCCTTGATATTTCTATGAAAGAAGGAAACAATAAAAAATATGAGGTTGACGGCGGAATTGGGCTAATATCTTCACGACTTACTGTTCAGTGTCCGATAAAAAAAGATACGAGTTCTTTTATCATATCAGCACGAAGAACTTATATTGATATTTTAATAAAACCTTTTATTAAAAAAACATCTCCTTTTAAAGGTTCCGGATATTACTTCTATGACATTAATACAAAGGTTAATTATACATTCTCTGACAAAGACCGTATCTTTTTGAGTGGCTATTTTGGAAGAGATGTATTTAATTTTAAACAAAAAGATGATGAGTTTGATAACTCTATTGACTGGGGCAATACAACAACTTCTTTGCGATGGAACCATCTGTTTAACAGTAAATTATTTCTTAATACTTCTGTCATTTTCAATGATTATAAATTTAATTTTGGTGCTACTGAAAATAAATACGAATTTAAGTTATACTCAGGCGTTAGAGATTGGAATGCTAAATTGGATTTTAATTATTTTCCTTCTGTAAAACATAACATAAAATTTGGTGGAATTTATATCTTTCACACTTTTGTCCCTAATAATGTTACAGGAAAAACAGGTGATACTGAATTAGACCTTGGTAACCCTGTAGAATTATATTCTAATGATGCAGCATTATACATAAATGATGATTTTGATGTATCTGATAAAATAAAAATTAATGCAGGTCTGCGATATACTTATTTTCAACAAATTGGTCCTTTTGACAGATATGTAAAAAATGAATTAGGGGAAATTTCTGATACCATACATTACAAAAAAAATAAAAATGTAAAGACCTATAATCATATAGAACCAAGATTGTCTTTAAGATATAGTATAAACAATCTGTCATCAATAAAAGCATCATGGACACAAAATTATCAGTATATTCATTTAGCTTCTATGTCTGCTGTGTCTTTGCCAACAGATATATGGATGCCAAGCTCTTCTAACATAAAACCTCAGTTTGGAACACAATACTCAATAGGATATTTCAGAAACTTTCAAAAAAATATGTTTGAATCTTCTTTGGAAATATATTATAAGGAAATGAGAAATCAAATTGAATTTAAAAATGATGCCATGGCTGAAGAATCTATAAAAGATAATATTGACAATAGTTTTACTTTTGGAGATGGAACTTCTTACGGAACAGAACTTTTTATTAAAAAGAAAACAGGCAAAATAACAGGTTGGATTGGCTATACTCTCTCAAAAACAACAAAGATTTTTCCTGAAATAAATCAAGGCAAAGAATTTTATGCTAAATATGACAGACGACATGATGTATCCGTTGTTGTATCTTACGAACTAAATGAAAAATGGATTTTTTCTGCGTTATGGGTCTATGCAACAGGAAACGCAATGACACTGCCTGTTGCCAGATATTTTATTGAAGATAATGTTGTTAATGAATATGGCGAAAAAAATGCTTTTAGAATGCCTGCTTATCACAGAATGGATGTCTCTGCCACTTATACTGTTAAAAAAACAAAAAAAATTGAATCAACTTTGAATTTTTCTATATATAACTTATATAATAGATATAATCCTTATTATATATATTTTACTACAACAGGCGATTTGAATGAATATCAACTGGAAACCAAAGCTAAACAAGTCTCTTTGTTCTCAATTTTGCCTTCTGTAACATGGAACTTTAAATTTTGATAAAATATACTTTATATAGATA
>CAZOSY010000263.1:0-3712 GCA_964582565.1 uncultured Bacteroidales bacterium
AGAAAACTAACTTCCAAGTGATACCTCGTCAGCTCTGCTGCGAGGTAGTTCATTATTAAATTTAGATTTTTTTTAGCAACTGCACAATTTAAAACAAAAATCGGGCTTCGGAAAGCTCCCCGCCTATTTGTTGAACACCTTGCAAAATACGTTTGGTTTGAGTTGCCGAAGGCTTTTTAATGCCTTTGATATATTGAGCCAACAAACTTTGGTTCATACCTATTCGTTCAGAAAGTGCCTTTGCATTTATTACCTTGTAAAAATCAAAGAAACTTTCAAGGTCAAATTCAAATTGTATTTCATCAATGGTATAAATAAACTCTTTGTCCTCAAAAGTAAGGTTTACAGCCTCCAAAACATTTACTTTAAGTTCCTCAAAGGTTTCGGCTTCGGTTGCAATAAAATTTCCTTTTACCAAAACATTGGCACTATACCCGGTATCTTCTTTAGTTACTGTTATCTTAATTTTTGGCTTTTTCATCGCTTTGTTGTTTTAATGTTTGCTTGTTTTAACAATGCTGTTAATAAACCTTTCTTAACTTCTTTTCCTGCATGGTATGGTACAGTTAGTTGTTCGGGTTTATCGGGGTGTTGCATAATTACATGGCTTCCTTTTTTTCTTACCTCAAACCAACCGTCTTTTTTCAGTATTTTAAAAAGTTCATTGTATTTCATACCATGCAAAGGTAATATATTTATTACTTATAACGAATATTTTTAATATAAGTTTCAATGAACGAATACCCTTACATATTAGAAAAATGCAGGAAAACCAACTAAAAAGTATTTGCGAATAATGGAACAAATACAGAAACACCCGAAACTATTGATTCCAAAGCGGAAATTAAAACCCTTTTGAAAAAAATGTATTTAAATCTACATTAAGAGCTTTACACACCCTTACTAAACTCGTAAATCTTATATCCTCTCCACGTTCCAATCTTGAATAATAGCTTAAAGTATAACCGTTATCGTAAGCAAATGTTTCTTGTGAACTATACCTCTCTTTTCTTAATTGCTTTATTCTTTTTGCTAATAATAAAACTTCTTTAGGTTTTTCCTTTGGAGTTTTAATTTTTGCCTTAGTCATTAATTGATGGTTTTAATTAGCCATCTATGTTAATTATTTAGCACTATTTAATTTAGCACTATTAAGTATAGCATTAATTAGTGCTATTTTTTTATATTTGCCATTATTGAATATTATCATAACCATTTAACCCGATTATGAAGATTTTTTACAAACATATAAGGAATTTTAAATGAACCACAAAAAGAAACCCCCAAAAAACAGGGAAACAGGGATCGTTAAGTAACGGTTATTAACAATAACTATTAATAATAAAAAAACAAAAACCATGAAAAAAATTATGTTTTTAATTATCGGAATTTTACTGAGTATTTCATTAAATGCTCAATGGTATCAAAGCTATGGTGTAACTAATATGAACGACCTTAGTAAAGATCAATGTGATTTAGCATTACAAAAAGCAAACAAATCAATTAAAACCGGAAAAATCATGACAGTAATCGGTGCAGGAGCATGTGTTATTGGAGCTGTAATATACAGTAGCGGATTAAATGAAATAGTAGACAGTTCGACGTTATCAGGTATTGACGAGGGTCTTAATAAAGGAATCGCAGGTGCTTATATTGGTGGTGCTGGCGCTCTTATTGCATGTATAGGAGTACCTGTTTGGATAAGTGGAGAGAACCAAAAATCACAAATTGAAATTGCTTTGGCTGGATTTA
The DNA here is from genome assembly GCA_964582565.1 of uncultured Bacteroidales bacterium. GTDB lineage: Bacteria > Bacteroidota > Bacteroidia > Bacteroidales > CAZZDX01 > CAZZDX01. Next base: position 1,753 of record CAZOSY010000263.1, read on the forward strand.
ATACATCGCAAATAAAAGTTGTCCCTGGTATTAAATTTTCATATAATTTTTAACTTATTAAACTTAAAATCATGAAAAAATCACTTATTATTTTACTGGCATTAATCCTTTCATTTCTTACAAGTTGTGAAGAATTGAGCAATAGTGGAACTGTTAAATATGAAGTTACTTGTTCCCCAAGTGGATTTGATATTACCTATGAGAATAGCAGTGGAAATACTGAACAAAAAGATATTTCTTCAGGTAGTTGGTCAAGTTCGTTTAAAGGTTATTCTGGTGATTTTGTTTACATTTCAGCACAAGCAGATAATGAAAATGCAACAATTACTGCAAAAATCTATTACAAAGGAGATGTTATTGAAACGGCAACAAGCTCTGGGGACTATGTGATAGCAACTGCATCAGGAAGTTTGCCATAATGGAAATAGAAGCTAATTTACAAATGATATTATATTTATTGATAAGCTATAAGCAAGACACTTTCAAGAAAACATTAATTTCAAAAGGTAATTTTAGCATCTCAAAGAGTGTATTATATTAAAAACTGTCCCTATTTTGTCCCCCATTCTGTCCAAAACACATTTTAAATACTTATTATCAAATACATATAAAACAACTTTACTTTTTGTAGATATTAGTTCTGGCGTGAGCGGACTTTCAATAAAAAGCGGATCAACAGGGACGCCTATAATTATAATGAAAAGAATGGAACCAATATTAAATAATAACAATTACATGATAAAATAAATTTGTTTATTTTAAAAATAGTACTTAATTTGTCAACTGAAATTCAAAAATTTCTTCTATAAATGCAACAATTTATTATCTTTAAGTTTCTATATAGTAAACCAGAGTAATGGAAAAGTTCAATTTTGATGAAGAAAAAGCAATTTCTGCTGTATTATATATTGCAGAGAAATTACCACAAGCAGATTTACATAAAATAAGCAAGATTATTTATTTTGCTGAGCAGAAACATATAGTTAAGTATGGAAGCCCTATAGTTGGAGACTTCTTTATAGCCATGGATAATGGCCCTGTCCCTTCGAAAATATATGATATGCTAAAAACAGTAAGGGGTGATAGCTTATTCAAAACCAAAGAATATGAAAAATATTTTAAGGTTGAACAGACCTATATTGTGAAACCGTTAGTTAAACCAGATTTAGATGAGTTTTCGGAAAGTGATATAGAATGTCTCGATGAGGCAATAGTAGAGAATAAAGATTTAAACTATCCAATTCTAAGAAAGAAATCACATGGTGAAGCGTATAATAGTGCAAGTTTAAATAGTACTATTTCAATTGAAAAAATTGCAAAAGAAGGTGGGGCTAATAAAGAGATGATCAACTTCTTAAAAGAAGAGATGGAGTTTATCAATCTCTATAGTTTATGAGCCCTGTTCTTGGAGATTCCTTCCCTGAAAATATTAGAAATGATTTTGCTAAAAAAAACCTAATACCAGGTAATGTAATTTTTTGTTATTTTGACGCTGCCGAAAAAGAAAAAAGATTTGTTATTATTGGTATTAATAGTGATAAAAGCTTGGTTGCAGTATGTTTATTCAACAAGAATAAACCCTTTGTTGGGTATAAAATTCTTGAGCCTTTGCAAATACATTTCAAATCACATGGCAATCCCTTTCTAAAATATGATTGCTACTTAAACTGTGCTCATGTTCAAAGAATCCCATATAAAAGATTATTTGATGAACTCGTTGCTTATCCAGAACACTCTCTTGACAAGATGTCTAAAGTAGATTTTGACCAAGTTTGTACAATTGCAGCAAATACAATAATTATTTCCCCGAAGAATGTTAAAAGGTTTGGATTGACTGGATATTTACTGCAAAAGTAGCAACTGAAGCAATCTGAGACTTTTTATTTACATGTGGAGCAAAAACATGTTATTTGTGCAAATCCTATGCAAATGAAGAAACGGCTATACCCTTTGGAGGATA
>CAZOSY010000264.1:0-3665 GCA_964582565.1 uncultured Bacteroidales bacterium
GGTCCACACTAAGCCAAATACTCAAATCCGGTGTATAATATCTTGCTCCATAATAGTAAAGCTCAGTCTCGTTGTCGAGCTTTTTACCGTTGAACTTATAAACTGTTACCATGTTGTCGTAGGTGTAGGTAAATGGTCGTAGGTGTGGGGCATAAATTGTTTTTTTACCTATTGTCACTCGTATTGCGTTAAGAAAATTGTAAACTTCTAAACATATAGTAATTACTAATATTTACAAACATTTATTGATTTTTCGATTTCAATTGAAAAATCAAAATTTCTAACTGTAAAACATTGATATTCAGAACTAAATTTTTCAAATTTAAGTTTAACGCAATGCTAGTGACCTATTGTCTTAGAACGTGCGTTGAGTAATAATCTTTCTGAACAAATAAAAATAATTTTTCTGAAGGTTATGTTACTCAATTCTAAATGGAATTGAAAAGTGGATATTCGCTTTATTTACTTTAGTATTTTCTTTGAATTTAAGAGCATTAATTTTTTCTTTAAAATAAACAACATATGGTTGAATAGGTAATGGATAACTCTCAATGTTGATATTTTTTCTGTTATCATATGAAAAAGATTTAATTTGAGTTGCTCTATATATTATAAAACACTCATATTTAGATTTAAGCGATAAAAAAAGAAGTGCGTGCCATTCAACCGTAGAATTTGTATCAATCCATACACCTACTATAGCTTTCCCTTGCAAATTATCTATTCTTAATTCATTTGGCAATTTTATCACAGGAATACTATCAAGATAAAAATGGAAATCATCAATTATAGTAATTGTTTCATTTGGTAATGAGTTTGGTTTATTCTTCAATTCATTGATATTTATTGTGTCATTTATTATTTGACCATTAACAAATGTATATAAAAAAATAGATGCTAATAATAATAGGAATTTCATGATTTTTTTATTTTAAAAGAGGGAAAAAATTAGAAATTACGGGTTTATTCAAATTTAAAATTGGGAATTGAGTATATGGACCTACTGGATATTTACCTGTTGGCATATTTTTTCCTGAGCCTAATTTAAAATTATTTACTGCTTTTTGAAAACTACTTAAATTAAATTCATGAGGTTCAAATAATAAAGAATTCATTGCATTTACGAAATTATCAGAAGATACGGCATCACGACCAGGAGAAAGCTCACCATATCCATCTACTAAACTCTTTCCAAATAATAAAGCACCAACTTTACTATCAATTGATAATGGGTTTTGTCCCATTTCTTGTTGATAACCATGAAACAACTCGTTTCCTAATCCCTCAATTCCTTGTATGTTGTCTACTGATAATAGTGCAGCGGCATTTATAGTGCCTCCTCCATTCTTGTTTGGACAAAAACCAAAGGACAATGTGCCTGCACCACCCTCTTTATTTTCGATTGAATGAATATTTTTTGAACCAGTTAATTCAGTTAAAACTTTTGCCCCACCTTCCCTTTCATTTATTTGATTAAGTGTTGATACAGATTTTGAAACCAAATTATCTTTACCTTTATATTCCATTCCCTGCTTGTAAGTAGTTTTTGTGCCATCTTCACCAGTAATTACAATTTCCATCCCATTAGGGTCAATTAATCTTACCGGATTTCCAGCACAATACATAAACGGGCTCATACTGGGGTATTTATCGGATAACGGATCCACAGAAGTCCAAATACTAAGCTCAGGGCTGTAATAACGAGCACCGTAGTAATACAGTCCTGTTTCTTCATCTTTTTCCTTAGCGTTAAACTTATAGCGCGTAGCCCAATGGCTTCGTTTTTCAAAGAAGTTTTCACCATAAGGCATGTATTCTATATGATGGACAATGTTGGCATCAATATCAGAAATCTGAGCAGAAGAGCCAAGATGGTCTTTATGATAGAAATAAATAAATTTTTCGTGTTCATCTAAACCCTGTGCTTCATGCAGCCAGAAATTTATCTCAGGATGTATGTCAACTTCTGCATTAATGTGCAATGTCTCAAAGTCGCGATACATCATTTTAATATTATTATTATTTTTTTCTTTATAAGAGTTTATGTTATCTATATCAAAACCTGAAACAAAATTCTTGTTCAGCGAAGCGTATTCGATTCATTATGTTAATATGTAGCTTCATAGCTACTCTTGTTGCAATATTACAAAAATAAATATATATTTTGAATATTTAACTATTTACTTATGACGAAGCGTAACGCTTCGACAAACGAATGTTTTTATTTATTTGATACGCTTCGCTGAACTAGGTCTGGTTGTACATTGGCAAAGCAAGCTCTTTGGCAGGTTTTGGTTGTGTGATTGCTTGTGCGACCTGCCAATGTGCTTGCCTTTGTGTCGGCTTTTTATTCCGATTTTACACACTTAAAGTTTCCAGTGCTGTCAATAAAAGAAACATAACCACCACTCCATTCAACTTTTACTTTACTTAGGTCTAACACTTCTTGATTAAAACCTAAAACCAAAGTAGAAGTTTTTTTTGATTTAATTACAATATCTCTAATCTCAACAGGTTTAAAGCCGATATATTCAATTTTCAAATTGTATGTTCCTAAAGGGATACTGTCTATTTTAAATTTACCGTCAAAATCAGTTTTATTTTTTTTTAATACAATACTGTCTTTAAATAAAATTAAAGTAGCTTGAATAAGAGCATCATTAGTTTTGGAATCATATAATTTTCCAGTTAAAGTTCCAAAGTCTTTGTTTTGTGCATTGCATCCTGTTATCGCAACAATAGAAATGCAATAGAATAAAAAAAGAGTTATTTTTTTCATTTTTAATTATTTTCTTTATTCAACTATTCTATTTTGTCCTTGTATTCCCTGAATTAAAGTATTTATGTCGCTCTGATTGGGTAATTCTTTTCCACCACCTATTCCAGACATAGCATTGTCCTTATCTAAATATAATGTGTGAAATATTTCGTGTAAAACAGTTTTTTCGTTTCCTTGAGATTTTTGTGGTATGTTAATATGTTGTAAAAAAGCATCTGTTATACCCAAAACTTTATCTGAACCTACTTTATTTTTTTCCGCAGTTTCTTTTATAGAAGGAATTGCTTCAAATGTAGGGTCATCAGTAAGAATTAATGAGTTTGCGATGTTAAATCCGCCTTCTATTAAGTTTGTTCCACCAGTTGCGTTACTTTCAGTCAATACTTGTTCGCTTTCTGCAAATGATTGAGCTTTATTAGCAGCATTTACAGGAACAAACTGTAAATCAAATTGAACAGTATAGCCATGTAAAGCATTTGTTTCGTCAGTGATGGTATAATTTTGAGCATTAAGAGTAGAATTTAGTCCTTGAAGTTGTTTGTAATTTTCTGCATTAAATCCGCTTTTTCCAAGTTCAGTAAAATAAACAGCTTTTATTGTTATGGTTTTATTTTTGTGATTTACTGCCCCAACACCTTCTTTACCATCTGGGTCAATATAATAAATGGGGTTGTTGTTAAAAGCTACATAAGGACTTTGATGTGGGTATTTATATGCAAGAGGGTCCACACTCAGCCAAATACTCAAATCCGGTGTATAATACCTTGCTCCATAATAATACAGTCCTGTTTCTTCATCTTTTTCCTTGGCGTTGAACTTATATCGCGTAGACCAATGGCTTCGTTTTTCAAAGAAGTTTTCACCATAAGGCATGTATTCTATATGA
>CAZOSY010000265.1:0-3659 GCA_964582565.1 uncultured Bacteroidales bacterium
ATCACCGATTTTCACAGCAAACTTTCCAGCCAGAATTAAATCCTAATTTTATTATTTTCATTTTTTAAAAAATGTATTCAAAAATTGTTTATATCTCACAATATCACGTATATATCCCTGTGTATTATTTTTCTGTCTTATCAATTTTGTTTTTCATTTACTCCAATAAATAGGAATGTAAAATGAGATATTGAATACCTCTAAAATCAATGTAGTTTAAAAAAATGTTGATATTTTTTACAATCATAAATTAATCCTAATTATTTAACTATTATGAATTGTTGAATATTGGAAAAAAGTAAACAAAAATGTATCACAAACTTTGATTTTTGATTATAAATTTACAAAATACTTTAAGAAAACGAAATAAAAAATTGATTGGTGAAAATTTGAGTATTGATGATGAAAATTGGACAAAAGTAAGATTAGATATTCCCAAACGTAAATACAAGAAAGTATCAGTTTATGAACAAAATGTAAAACTTTCAGATTGTAAAATGAATTCAGACAAATAGCAACAAAAGACCTTTATCAATATACCTGAAAAAGTAATATATGATGGAGAAAAATTTGTAATAAAAATTAGAAAAATGGCACACACGCCAATACTTAATGATGTAGAAAAATTACAAAATCCGATAAAAGTTCCATGTCTTGACAATAAAAATTTAGAAATAATTTGGACACCTTAATTTAGGAATAAATTATGACTCATTAAACGACCTGTGAAAATCGGTGTTTAAAGTTTATAATTTTTTTATTAATTTATAGATTATATAAAAAACTGATTAATGTTGAAGATTTTCTACAGATTTTTGATTATGTTTATATTTGAATAAAATCATAAATAATATCCCTACAACTAATGCGTAAGCTGCAAAAGTAAACCAAATACCTTGCCAATTTCTAATTCCGTCAGAAGTAAAATAATCGACAATCCAGCCACTGCCCATGCCACCAATAAATGCTCCCAAACCATTTGTCATTATCATAAAAAGTCCCTGTGCACTTGCTCTAATTTTAGGGTCGGCTTCTTTTTCAACAAATAAAGAACCTGAAATATTAAAGAAATCAAATGCCATTCCGTAAATTAGCATTGATAAAATGAGAAGCCATAAGCCGCTGCCGGGATTTCCAACACCAAATAATCCAAAACGGAATACCCAAGCAAACATACTCATAAGCATTACTTTTTTAATGCCAAATTTGCGCAAAAAGAAAGGAATGGTAAGAATGAACAATGTTTCTGACATTTGTGAGATAGACATTAAAATACCGGGGTGTTTAACAGCAAAGGTGTCAGAGAAAATTTTTGCAAAATCATGAAGGAAAGGCTCGCCAAAAGTATTGGTTATTTGTAGAGATGCACCAAGCAGCAATGAAAAGATGAAAAATATTGTCATCTTGCGTTGTTTAAATAATACTAAGGCATCTAAACCCAATGATGAGATAAATGAACCACCTTTTTTAGTGTTCTCGGGGCGACACTTAGGCATTGTAAAAGCATAAATTCCCAAAAGCAAAGATGCTGCCGAGCTAACATATAATTGCATAGGACTGACTGTCCAATGAGCGAAATCAACTACCCACATAGCAGTAATAAAACCGATGGTTCCCCATACTCGTATTGACGGGAAATCTTTTATTATATCATAACTATTTTGTTCTAAAACGTTGTAAGATACTGTATTGTCAAGAGCTATTGTTGGCATATAAAATAGTGAGACTAACAACATAATTATATACATTGAGCTAAAATCAGTAGCTTGAGATGCTAAAAACAATAAAATGGCTCCAATCAAATGACACATGCCAAAAACCCTTTCTGCATTTACCCATTTATCTGCAATAATTCCCATTAATGCCGGCATAAATAATGAGGCAATCCCCATTGTTGCGTAAATACTACCTACTTGGCCTCCTGTAAATTTTAAGGTTACAATCATATAACCACCAAGTGAAATTAACCATGCACCCCATACAAAAAATTGCAAGAAATTCATTAAAGTTAAACGTATCTTAATTCCCATAATGTATTCCTTCTTTTAAATTTAGTTTAATTATTTATTTATACCGTTTGTTTTTTTTATTTCAGATGTTTTAAATTGGGAAAATTGAATCCACTATAAAATATCAAAAAAATGTTCATTGCTAACAACCTGTTTTGAAAATCGGGAAAGTGAAACAATTTGTAAGTTAGTATCTTATTTATAATATTCGTGTATTTTTTGGCAGAATATTTTATATAGAACTTTTTTATAATTTCTAATTGCTCTAATTGACCTAATTAACCTAATCAAATCCCAAATACCAATAGTTTTCAAAATTTCATCTGCCTTAGGCGGACTAATGACCAATTAGACATTGGATAATTGGTCATTTTTTAGGTCAATTAAAAATTAGAAATTAGGTCAATTTAACATATAGCCTGTTTGGCTCTGGCTTGTCCAGGTTATGTTATTGCTTTTCTTAAGTATCGCAATTCCTCTTCTGAATGACGAAAAATTTTAACCCAACTTGAAAATCTATAAACACAACTACTTTGTAACAAAGATATTGAATTTGTTGGACTATTTTTTTTTTACAAAAGGTCTTTGCTTGACCCAAATAATCCGTTTACTTCAGCATCAACTTTTTCTATTATCATTCCTAAATCTTTAGGATTTTGTGAAAAATCAATTTCATCAACATTTATAATCAAAAGTTTTCCAATGTCATAAGTTGATATCCATGCTTCATAACGTTCATTAAGACGTTTTAAATAATCAAGACGTATAGAATTTTCATAATCTCTTCCTCTTTTCTGGATTTGCTCTACTAACTTTGGCACGCTGGCTCTCAAATAAACAAGTAAATCAGGAGGTTGAATAAAAGAACTCATCAACTCAAATAAGGACTTATAATTTTCAAAATCGCGGGAGCTCATTAATCCCATTGAATGTAAATTAGGAGCAAATATATAAGCATCTTCATAAATAGTTCTGTCCTGAATTACTGTTTTGTTTTTTTCCCTTATTTCAACAATCTGCCTGAAACGACTATTTAAAAAATATATTTGTAAATTAAATGACCACCGTTGCATATCTTCATAAAAATTATTAAGATAAGGATTCTTATCAACATCTTCATAATGAGGTTCCCACCTAAAATGCTTAGATAGTAACTTTGTTAAAGTGGTTTTTCCTGAACCTATATTTCCTGCAATTGCTATATGCATTTTTTTTATTTTTTTATGTTAATAATTAAAAATAACAAATTTAAAAAATAATATTATTTTTGTAATTATTCACCCCGTAGGAAATATCCAACGGGGTAAAGGTATTAAAATTTTTATTACTATTTAGGTATAAGGGTATATGGTATAAAGGTATAGGGTATAGTAGTCGCACTCAGCCCTTATTTCAATATTCTTTATTTCCTTATACCTCATATCCCTATCTATTTTTGAGATTTAACAAATTTAATATAACCATTGAGAATTTACCTTAGCATCTTCTATACAAAGATGCGGAATAATTTCTTTATAGAAGAACAATTTCAATAACCTTGCTTTTTCCTATGCTTCAAGTGTTGTGAAATCTTTTTGTGCATTATATTTCATAAAAACATATTCCTTTTTAGAAGCTTCTTTTTTATCAATGATATATTCCTTTGGCTTT
>CAZOSY010000266.1:0-3656 GCA_964582565.1 uncultured Bacteroidales bacterium
TTTTTGTTAATCATCCTTTTAGATTCCGAAACAAGTTCGGAATGACTTATAATTTAAAAAATAGCGACTTTATGAACAGACACTAACTAAGCATAAAGTTTAGGTTTCCAGGTCAAAGCACCAGGCACAAGGGCCTAAGTACAAAGCACAACAGACAAAAACTTTTTAATTAACATTGTGAATGGTTACAGTTTTTTATTTTAAAAATTACTAAAAGGAGACATATTATATTCAAATTCTTTATTTTTTGTGCGGTCAATTTTAAACATTAATGTTATCTCGTGTGTATTGGAATTTGCTATTACTGCATTTAACTGTGAACCGGGTAAATCATAACTATATCCTATTATAAATTTTGATATTTCTATGCCCAGCATAAAAGCAAAGGCATTGTTTTGTTTATACCATACACCTAATGTCATTTTATTGTTCTTCTCTCCTAATCTGTAGTCAGTATATAATCCTGTTGCTATATCTTTGGAACCTTGCTGTGTTGATATCCTTATATTAGGCGAAAAATCCAACCTGCCATTTGTTATTATTTTTACACCTGTAATATATGTAAATAGTTCCGGCAGTTGCCCTTCATTTTCAATTAATGACTCATTCGGCTTGTTCATATGATATCCTGATATACCTGCAAAAGCATTTATCTGTCCTTCTCCTTCGTTTTCAGGATTATAATACCATAAAAGTCCAAATCCTACATCAATAAAATTTATATCTTCTTTTAAAAATGCTTCTTCGTTTGATGAACCCGACTCAAAGTTACCCAATACATATTGCTCGTCAAAAGTCAAATCCTGTGTGTTTAAGTGTTTCTGCTCATAGCCACAATAAATAGCTGCGCTTATATGATGACTACTCTCTGTTATTTGTAAGTCATATCCTAAAGCAAGTGAAGCATTGATATCCTCAAAAGCTCCTGCTTTGTCACTTACTACTGATACACCTATATCTAATTTATTGTTCTCTTTTAACATAATTGGAGTTAAAAAAGTAAACCGTTCTGTTGTATAGCCATTATCTATATTAGCCCACTGGCTGCGATAATTTAATATAAAATTAGCATAATGATTTGCTCCCATCAATGCAGGATTTAATCTTAAAGGCGCACCAAAAGATTGGGAATATCTTATATCCTGAGCATTAGACAATGTAGTGCCTGTTATACATACTATAAGCAATAATTTTTTGAATATTTTTAAATGTTTCATTTTTTTATATCTTTAAATTTTATTAAACTATTATATTATTATTTATTTTGTATTTATTCATGTCCGCATAAATGCGAATTACAAGTTCAAAGCACAATGTTCAATGTTTAAAGGTTTATTTTAATTTTTAATTTCCATTCTTAATCTAAAATCTAAAATTTTGAATATTTTATCTTATCAAATTAACCAATCCTTTTTTTGTAAACTGTTCGCCAGTTGTCAGCTCTCCTTTTACAAAGAATATATATGCACCTTCCGGCATCAATTCTCCACCGGCTTGTTTAGCGCCGTCCCATCCCTGATTTGGATCTTTTGTATTAAATAATAATTCATTCCAGCGATTGAATATTGATAATTCAAAATTTGTTGTCCCTTTTGTCCTTATATAAAAGATATCATTATGTCCGTCATTATTAGGTGTAAATGCTGTAGGTGTCCAAAAATCAGGTTCTATAACAGTAATTGTTATTGTATCTGTGTTCTCACAACCATATACCCCTGTTACTGTTACTATATAGGTTGTTGTGGTATCAGGATTAGCTACAGGGTTGAAAACGCCTGAATTATCCAGCCATATCTGTGGCAGCCATTCATACATTATGCCTCCTGTTGCTGTTAACTGTGTGCTTGCTCCTCTTGTTATTGTTATATCTTCACCTGCATCTGCATCAGGTAATGGATGAACAGTAACCAATACATCGTCTGTAACAGTATCGCATCCCTCATAACTTGTTTTAACAGTATATAATGTTGTTGTATCAGGACTGGCAAGAGGATTTGATATAAAAGGATTATTCAGACCTGATAATGGTTCCCATAAATAGGTCTGTCCTTCTATTAATCCTGTTCCAATCTGGACTGTATCTCCAAAACATATTTCTACATCCGGCCCTGCATCTGCTATTGCAGGAGGAAGCATTGTTACTGTTATTGTATCTGCATTTTGGCATCCTGTTGTATTATCTGTTACCGTAACAGAATATATAGTAATATTAGCAACAGGACTTGCTATAGGGTCTGATATTGTTGGGTCATTCAGAGTGCTTGGAGGAAACCAAATATAAGAATACCCAAGTATAGAACTACTGCCTATCTGTATGCTTCTGTCAGCACATATTGTTGTGTCAAGTCCTGCATCAGCAAGAGGAAGTGTATATATATTAATTGTATTGGTATATGTGTTAGTACAAGAACTGCTTGATATTGTCAATGTAACTGTTTTTGTTCCTCCATAACTATAAATCACACCTACAGGATTTTCAGAATTAGAAATATTGGGGATGGCACCATCGCCAAAGTCCCATGAGTATGACCACTTTATCCCCGTAGATCCTGTATTTGTAAAATTTACACTTTCATACGCACAAACAGGTGTAGTTGAAGTAAAACTTACTGCCGGTGTTTCGTTTATGACTATTGACTTTTCTATTGTATCTGTACATAATGTTACTGTATTAGTAACTATTAATTTTACTGTTTTATTTCCAAAGATTGAATAAATTACTTTTGGATTTTCCAGGACAGATATTGCCGGTGCTGCTCCTGTGCCAAAATCCCAATCGTAAGTATATCCTGCTCCTGTTGAGCCGGTATTTGTGAAATAAATAGTATCTCCGGTACAGGTTGGAGCAGTAGAAGTAAAATCTGCTTCCGGTGTCTCAAGTATTATTATTGAATCCATATAAGTATTTGTACAAGTTCCGTCTGAAATAGTAAAGCTAATATATTTTTTTCCTGAACTGGTATAAATTACTCCTATTGGGCTTTCTGCATTGGAAGTACCTGGCAGGGCATCGTCTCCAAAATCCCATGTATAAGACCATTTTATTCCCGTGGATCCTGTATTTGTGAAATCCACTGTAGAATTTACACATTGTGGTGCTGTTGATGTAAAACTTACTGTTGGTGTTTCATTTATGACTATTGATTTTTCTATTGTATCTGTACATAATGTTACTGTATTAGTAACTATTAATTTTACTGTTTTATTTCCAAAGATTGAATAAATTACTTTTGGATTTTCCAGGACAGATATTGCCGGTGCTGCTCCTGTGCCAAAATCCCAATCGTAAGTATATCCTGCTCCTGTTGAGCCGGTATTTGTGAAATAAATAGTATCTCCGGTACAGGTTGGAGCAGTAGAAGTAAAATCTGCTTCCGGTGTCTCAAGTATTATTATTGAATCCATATAAGTATTTGTACAAGTTCCGTCTGAAATAGTAAAGCTAATATATTTTTTTCCTGAACTGGTATAAATTACTCCTATTGGGCTTTCTGCATTGGAAGTACCTGGCAGGGCATCGTCTCCAAAATCCCATGTATAAGACCATTTTATTCCCGTGGATCCTGTATTTGTGAAATCCACTGTAGAATTTACACATTGTGGTGCTGTTGATGTAAAACTTACTGTTGGTGTTTCATTTATGACTATTGATTTTT
>CAZOSY010000267.1:0-3651 GCA_964582565.1 uncultured Bacteroidales bacterium
ACTCACAAAATTGTTTATTTTTAAGGTGTTCGTGAGAACGCTTCGCTTAGTTTATGAATTATTCAGGTTAAAATGACCCAAATTATAATTGACTTAATTTCTAAATTTATCTCATTAAATATCAAGTAATTGACTAATTTATTTCACAAGGCAAATAATTTTGTTGCACTTACTAATTGAATTTATAAAGTTTTGACTTTTTACCATATCCTAAAAATAAATAGAATTAATATAATAAATTGTTGTAAGGATACCGTTTGCAATGTATTTTTTTAGCTTTATTATACAGCAATTGTTTTAGACCTTCAATATTTTTTTTATATTTTGCTGATATAAACAAACAAGGCATATTTGATTTTGCTATCCATATATTTTTCAGCTTATTAATATCATTATTTTGTAAATATATTTCAGAATTGTTAAGAATATCTATTTTGTTAAACAGCATAATTGTTGGTTTATTAACAGCATTAATATCAGTAAGTGTTTGTTTTACTACATTAATTTGTTCTTCAAAGTTTGGATGAGATATATCAACAACATGTATTAGTATATCAGCTTCTCTTACCTCGTCAAGAGTTGATTTAAAAGATTCTACAAGATTAAAAGGTAATTTACGGATAAATCCGACTGTATCTGACAACAGGAAAGGCAGATTTTTTATTACTACTTTTCTTACTGTGGTATCTAATGTTGCAAAGAGTTTGTTTTCAGTAAAAATATCTGATTTACTAAGCATATTAAGGATAGTGCTCTTGCCGACGTTGGTATATCCTACCAGTGCTATACGAACTAATGATTTTCTGTTTTTGCGTTGTATAAACTTTTGTTTATCAATAGTTTTAAGTTTTTTCTTTAATAAAGTTATTTTATCGCGGACAATACGGCGGTCCGTTTCTATTTCTGTTTCTCCGGGACCTTTCAATCCTATTCCTCCTTTTTGTTTTGAAAGATGTGTCCACATACCTGTAAGTCGTGGTAACAAATATTGATATTGTGCTAATTCTACCTGTATCTTGGCATGTGCTGTCCTTGCTCTGCCAGCAAAGATATCTAATATAAGATTTGTCCTGTCTAAAATTTTACATTCAAGTATTTTTTCTAAATTTCTTATTTGAGAAGGACTTAATTCATCATCAAATATTGCTATGTCAATATTATTTTCTTTAATATATTTTTTTATTTCTACTGTTTTCCCAGAGCCGACAAAGGTTTTGGGATTTGACATTTCTAGTTTCTGAACAAACTTTTTTACAACTATACCGCCGGCAGTATCAACAAGAAAAGCCAATTCGTTAAGATATTCTATAACTAAATGTTTATTTTGTTTTTGTGTGATTAACCCTATAAGTACTGAGGTTTCTTTTTCTACGGAAATATTAACAGGTTCTGACATTAAATTAAAGAGTAATATTTTTGTATCTATTCAAGTATCTCTCATCTGACAAATTAATCATCTGAGTTGTTGTTTTTCTTAAAATTTTTTCAATCCGACAATATCTCTAACTTCTTTTATTGTTTTTGAAGCACTTATATGAGCTTTTTCCGTGCCTTGTTTTACAACTTTTTTTAAATAATCACTATCAACTGACAGTTCTGCTATTTTTTTACGCAAGGGATTGGTAAAATTTATAACATCTTCGGCAAGTTGCTTTTTCATATCTCCATAACGTATATTACAATTATTATAATGCTCATCAAAATAATTATAAGTATCTTCCAAAGATATTATTTTCATAAGATAAAACAAATTTTTTATTGCCTGTGGTTTTGCTTGATTATCTTTAGTTGGTCCTTTATCAGTTACAGATTTCATTATTTTTTTTCTGATTATTTCTGGTTCATCAGAAAGGTAAATAGCATTTCCATCGGTTTTTCCCATCTTTGTGCCACCATCTAATCCTGGTATTTTTATTAATTCCTGCTCAAAATTATAAGCATAAGGTTCAGGAAAATAATCAACTTTATACATTCTGTTAAAACGTCTTACAAAAGTCCGTGTCATCTCAAGATGCTGTTCCTGGTCTTTGCCTACAGGAACTTTTAATGCTTTATGAATAATAATATCAGAAGCCATTAATGTAGGATAAGTAAGCAAACCGGCATTTATATTATTGGGTTGTTTTTTTATTTTTTCTTTAAAAGAAGTACATCTTTGCAGTTCACCTATATAAGCATTCATATTTAGTAGTAAATATAGTTCTGCTGTCTCCGGCAGATTGCTTTGAATATATAAAGTCGCTATATCTGGATTTATTCCTACAGCAAGATATTCTATTAATATTTGTTTTACATTTGTATGTAAGTCGTTAGGATTAGGATATGTTGTCAATGAATGATAATCAGCAATAAAGAAAAAACAATTGTTTTCATATTGCATTTTTACAAAGTTTTTTATTGCACCAAAATAGTTGCCAAGATGCAATTTCCCTGTTGGTCTTATTCCACTTACTACTGTTTCCATATTGGTTATTGAAGATATTGAAATACTAAGAGATTTAAAATATTATAAAATTCAAATTATTATATCTAGTGCCTGCACGAAAACAAATAATCAGGCAACTGCCTGATTGTCATTCCGAATTTATTTCGGAATCTGATTATCAAGTTATTATAGATTCTGAAATAAATTCAGAATGACAAAAAGTATTGTTTTCGTGCAAACACTATCTAATGCAGTCAAGCCACAACAAAACAAGCGTAGATTCAAGTTGCTACAATTTAAAGTAATAGTATAGATAACAAATTTTAATCTTGTTTTGTTGAATCATTTTTATTAATTATAAATTTAGGAATATTAGTATATAAATTTTCTAAATTTGGAATTATTGCAGGAGCTACTTTGCATATTGGTTTATATAATATTGAACTTTTTTGCATTTTTTCTGAGATAATCATACCTTTCTTATCTATCTTATTGATAACCAAGATGATAACACTTAATACAAATACTATTTTTAACATTCCAAATAATACTCCTCCTAATTTATTAAATAATCCTAAAGCAAGCAAATTAACGAATTTTTCAAGTATTTTGGCTAACATAAACACCAAAATTATAATTATAATAAAAGTTATGGCAAATGAGATTACAGGCAGATATTTAGTGGTAATATCAAAATTATCAGCTAAAAAAGTTGAAATAAAATAAGAAAAATGTGTGCATCCATATATACCTAATAATAATGCAGCCAAAGATGCTATCTCTATTATCAATCCTTTTTTGAAACCTTTATAAATAGCCCATATTAAAGGAATACAAATTATTATGTCAAGAAAATTCATTTTATAAATCTTTTTTAATAAAAATAATGACAAAAGTATAAATAATAAATATGGTTATACTATAAATTTAATAGAAAAATGTAATTTAGCAAATTATATATTTCGTCATGCAACTGCCTGACCGTTGGATAATATAATATCCTACGGCATTTACCGGAGAAATATATACTATTACTTTTTAAAATCTTGTTTTTTTAGCAAGTTTTTTTATACTGAAACAATATTGAAACGAGTTCAACATAAAGTTCAGGATGACGTTGTTCAGCACAAGTTTTTGTAAATATAAAGCAGTGGCAGTCGCAGTGGCAGTCGCAGTAAAGTTAATTTTAAAAGTATTAGGAATGAATGGAGGTTTCAAAAGTTTAA
>CAZOSY010000268.1:0-3649 GCA_964582565.1 uncultured Bacteroidales bacterium
ATAAGGAGGCTCAAAATGTCAGATGTAACTGAAATAATTGAAAAACAAATTAAAAAATATGGTAAAAAACGTGAAACTTTGATGCCTGTTTTACAATCAATTGTTGAAAAAAAACATTATCTTACAGAAGATTCAATGCTTGAAGTAGCGAAAAATCTTGAAATTTCTGCCGCAGAAGTTTATGGCACTGCTTCATTTTATTCTTTTTTGGATATTAAGGAACGTGGCGAATTTGTTATCAGAATATGTAAGTCAATTACTTGTGATATGAAAGGTAAAAATGAAATTATTAAAGCTTTGGAAAATAAATTAAAAATTAAGTTCGGTGAAACTACACCTGACAAAAAATTTAGTTTATTGCTTACTAATTGTATTGGATGGTGTGATAAAAGTCCGGCTATGTTAATAAATGATGAGGTATATACAGAATTGACACCTCAAAAAGCAGTTAAAATTATTCAAGATTATTATAAAAAATAAATAATTAAAAATAAGAAACTTTAAATTATGGCAAAATCATTAAAAAAAATAGATATAATATTCATACCGGATTCTGAATGCCCTTATAAAGTATTAGAAAACAGTATTAAAAAAAACAAAGAAGATATTATTCAAAACCTTATTGATTCCGGTCTACGCGGACGTGGAGGGGCAGGATTCCCAACAGGTTTGAAATGGAAATTTGGAGCAAAAGCTAAAGGAGACGAAAAATATATTATTTGTAATGCTGATGAAGGCGAGCCGGGCACTTTCAAAGACCGAAAAATTCTTTCCGAAGTTCCCCGTAAAGTTTTTTCAGGAATGGGCATTTGTGCTTACGTTACAGGAGCTACCAAAGGTTTTGTTTATTTAAGAAGAGAATACAAATATATGGTTCCTGCTCTTGAAAAAGAAATTAAAATCTTCAATAAAAAAGCTATAGAACTTGGCTTAAATTTTAATATTGAGATTTTCCTTGGCAGCGGTGCTTATGTTTGTGGTGAAGAAACTGCCTTAATAGAATCAATGGAAGGAAAACGCGGTGAACCACGAAACAAACCTCCCTTTCCTATACAAAACGGTTATCTTGGTAAACCAACAATTGTAAATAACGTTGAAACTTTTGTCTCTTCAATGATGGTATGTAAAATGGGTGCCCAAAAATACAGTAAATTAGGAACACAAGACCAACATGGTTCAAAATTATTCTCTATTTCCGGCGATACTCCTAAACCCGGTGTTTACGAATTAGAATTAGGTCTTAATGTTGCTGATTTTGTTGAAGAATTTGGCGATGGTGATACAAAAGCTGTTCAGGTTGGTGGTGTTGCAGGCTTCTGTATCCCAAGAAAAAAATTTGCTGAACAAATAATCGGGCAAGGACCTACAACAGGAGGAGCAACAATGTTATTTAATAGTTCCCGCTCAATGTACCATGTTTTGCAGAATTATCTTGAATTTTTTGTTGAAGAATCTTGCGGACAATGTACTCCTTGCAGAGTAGGAACTCAACAATTACTTAAAGGTATTGAAGCTGTTAAAAATGGAAATAAAGCACCAGCATACTTAGACGAACTAGTAAAATTATCCGAAACTATGAAAATTTCGTCAAAATGTGGTTTAGGACAATCTGTTGCTAATTCTTTTGCTTCTATTGTTGAAAACTTTAGAGAAGAAATGATTTACTAATTAAAAATTATAAGGAGAATATAAAATTATGATAAATTTAAAAATAAATAATATCTCTGTAACAGTTGAACAAGACACAACTATTTTACAAGCAGCAAAAAAATTGAATATCCGTATTCCAACTCTTTGTTATCATGAAGATTTATGTGTTGCAGGTAATTGCAGAGTTTGTGTTGTAGAACAAGTAGGTAATAAAAATTTACCTGCGTCTTGTTGCACTCCTGTTACACAAGGAATGGAAATTTTAACTAACAGCCGTAAAGTTAGAAATGCAAGAAAAACAATAATAAAATTGTTGCTTTCTGAACACGATGCAGATTGTACAAAATGTTATAAAAATGGCAATTGCGAATTGCAGGATTTAGCCAAAGAATATTGTACAGAGGAAACTGAGTTTTATATTGACCTGCTAAAAGATAAAAATTTTACAATTGATATGGCTTCTCCTTCTATCATCAAAGATGATAGTAAATGTATAAAATGCCAACGTTGTGTAAAAACATGTGCCGAAATTCAGGGCGTTAGTGCATTAACTGCTGCATTCAAAGGGGCAGATATGAAAATATCAACATTCTTTGAAAAATCAATATCAGAAGGAGTATGTACAACTTGCGGACAATGTATTAACCGCTGTCCAACCGGAGCATTAACAGAAAAACGATATATTAATGAAGTTTGGGCAGCTATTGACGACCCAACGAAACACGTTGTTGTTCAAACTGCTCCTGCCACAAGAATTGCTCTTGGCGAAGAACTTGGTTATGAACCAGGCGAAAGAGTAACAGGTAAAATGGTTACCGCTCTTAAACAATTAGGTTTTGATTCTGTGCTTGATACTGATTTTGCAGCAGATTTAACTATTATGGAAGAAGGCACAGAACTGTTAACCAGACTAAAAAAAGCCTTAGTTGATAAAGACCCGACTGTGGCATTACCAATGACAACTTCTTGTTCTCCAGGTTGGATTAAATTCTGCGAACATGCTTTTCCTGAATTTTTACCTAATATTTCTACTTGTAAATCACCACAGCAAATGTTTGGACCTCTGTCAAAAACTTATTATGCAGAAAATAAAAATATTAATCCAAAAGGAATAGTAAGTGTATCTATTATGCCTTGTACTGCTAAGAAATTTGAATCTGACAGGCCTGAAATGATAGATAGCGGATATAAAGACGTAGATTATGTTTTAACTACAAGAGAACTTGCATTAATGATTAAACAGGCAGGTATTGATTTCTTAAAATTAGAAGATAGTAAATATGATCCTCTGATGGGCGTTTCAACTGGTGCAGGTGCAATATTTGGAGCTACAGGCGGTGTTATGGAAGCTGCCTTACGTACAGCTTATGAAATTGCTACAGGAAGAGAAGTGCCTTTTGAAAATATTAATATTATGCCTGTAAGAGGAATGGATGGCGTAAAAGAAGCTAAGGTTTTATTTGAAAATTGTTTGCCTGACTGGAGTTTCTTAAACGGTGTTGAACTGAGTGTGGTAATAGCACATGGACTTGCAAATGCAAGACAAGTACTACAATCTGTTAAAGATGGCAAAGCAAATTATCATTTTATTGAAATAATGGCTTGCCCAGGCGGTTGCCTCGGTGGCGGAGGTCAACCAATACCTACAAGTCCTGAAATCAGACAAAAACGCGCTAATGCTACTTATGAAGAAGATATGAATATGCCTATTCGTAAGTCACACGACAATCCTGAGATCAAACAAATTTATAAAGATTATCTTGAGAAACCATTGGGACATAAATCCCATCATCTGTTACATACAAAATATTTAAAAAGAAAAAAGTATTAATTAATTCTTTATAATGTTTGATTATCAAGGAGTAATATTTTTTATCCCTTGATTTTTTATTTATTTTTTTATTATTTTTGAAACATATATTAAATATATGTTAAAGAACAAATTTAAGGGGGCTTCTATTAATTACTTCGCATCAAGATTTTCAGAGTATTTTATAGA
>CAZOSY010000269.1:0-3647 GCA_964582565.1 uncultured Bacteroidales bacterium
CTGATATTTTTCGCTCACTTTCATATACAAAACCAATTATTAGAACTCCCCATAACTAATTTAATTTTTCTTTACAGAATTGGGGATATAAAGCAAAATCATCCTTTATATATAGGCATTTTAACAACTTTTGCTTTTAACAGTTTATTACGAACTTTAATATATATCTCAGTATCAAATTTATTAAATCCTGTCTTGATATATCCCATTCCTATTCCTTTTTTCATCATAGGTGAAAAAGTTCCTGATGTAACTTCTCCTATATTATTTCCGTCTTCATTACATATTTCATAATGCTGGCGAGGAATACCTTTGTCAATCATTTCAAAGCCCCTTAATTTTTTTGTAACACCTTCTGCTTTTAGTTTTTCCATTTTGTCTCTGTCAATAAAGTTTTTCCCTTCAGCAAATTTAGTTATCCATCCCAGTCCGGCTTCAATAGGTGAAGTAGTATCATTAATATCATTACCATATAAACAATAGCCCATTTCAAGCCGTAAAGTATCGCGGGCGCCTAATCCAACAGGTATGATGCCAAATTCTTTGCCTGCTTCAAACACAGCATTCCATATTTTTAATCCGTCTTTATTGTCAGCATATATTTCACATCCACCTGCACCTGTATATCCTGTTGTTGAAAAAATAATATCTTTGACACCTGCAAAATCAATTTTTTTAAACGTATAATATTCCATGTCAGTAATTGTGGTTTGTGTTAATTTTTGCACTACTTTTAAAGCAAGAGGACCTTGTATTGCCAGTTGACAAATTTCATCAGATGCATTATACAAATCTTTGCCTATTTTCAATCCCATAATATTAGCATTTTTAACACACCATTTCCAATCTTTATCAATATTGGAAGCATTAACAACTAATAAATAAGTTTCAGCATTGATTCTATATACTAATAAGTCATCAACAATACCGCCTTTCCCATTAGGGAAACAAGAATATTGAACTTTTTCGTCAATTAAAGTAGAAGCATCATTACTTGTTACTCTTTGTATAAAGTTTAATGCTTTATCGCCTTTCACCCATATTTCGCCCATGTGTGAAACGTCAAATACGCCAAGTTTTTCTCTTACTGTTCTGTGTTCTTCGGGAATACTAGTATATTGTATAGGCATATAAAAACCGGCAAAAGATTGCATTTTAGCACCTAATTCCTCGTGGATTTTTGTAAATACTGTATGTTTCATTATTTTTATCTTATTTTAAATTAATTAAATCATTTTAAGAAAAAACAAATGTAAAAAATAATTAGTTAACTTATTCAGAAAAATTTATGAATTTTTATTACTGTTGTCTATTTTGCCTTATACGAATTATTTCTAGAACTGCCACTGCTCTATATTTTTCTATAAAATGTTAAATTTTTGTAACTATTCAGGTATAGGGAAATAAGGTATAGGGTATAAGGGAATAAGGAAATAAAAATGAACAATAGAACATTTGAACAATAGAATTAAGAATAACGAAATAAGGACTGAGTGCGACTACTATACCCTATACCTTTATACCATATACCCTTATATCTAAATAGTAATAAAAATTTTAATACCTTTACCCCGTTGGATATTTTCTACGGGGTGAATAATTACAAATTTTTTATGTGGTCTGTATATAATAAACTTATTTTATGTAAGTTTGGAGTTTAATTCAAAATTTAGTTTTTAAAAGATGCTATTTACAAAACAAAACACACCACGTTGGTTAATATTTTTTATAGATATAGTAATTTGTATATTTTCTGTAATACTTGCTTATTTACTGAGATTTAATTTTTCTATTCCACAAACAGAACTTGATACTTTACATAAAGTATTACTATTCATACTTTTAGTAAGATCTATAAGTTTTGTAATAGCCAAGACCTATGCGGGTATTATTCGCTATACAACTACCGGCGATGTTGTTCGTGTTTTTATTGTCATACTTTTGGGAAGTGTGCTTTTTAGCATAACTAATATTATAACTTTTTATTTAAATGCTAAATTTTTTATTCCGTTTTCAATAATTATAATTGATTTTATTGCTACTACACTTACGTTGATTGGATTTAGGGTACTTGTAAAGACAACATATCTGGAGATTTATAATACTGCAAAACAGAAAAGGAATGTAATTATTTTTGGAGCAGGAGAATCAGGAATTTTTGCCAAGAGAGCTTTGGAAAGAGATGCAGGCACAAAATATAAAGTCCTTGCATTTATTGATAATAATTCTAAAAAGATAGGTAAAAAACTTGAAGGTATTACTATCTATAGTCCAAATAAACTTGAAGAACTTCTTAATGCCAATGCTGTTGCTCATATTATCCTGTCAATACAAAAATTAAATTCAAAAAGGAAAAAAGAAATTATAGAGACATGCTTATCATACAATACAAAGGTCTTAAATGTCCCGGAAGTAAGCAAATGGATTAATGGAGAATTAAGTTTTAAACAGATAAAAAAGATTAATATAGAGGATTTGCTTGAACGCGATGTTATTAAAATTAACAAAAAACAAATTAGAAAAGAATTTATTGGCAAAAATGTTCTAATAACAGGTGCTGCAGGCTCAATAGGTAGTGAATTAGTAAGACAAATTGCAGTTTTCCCTTTTAATAAATTAATTCTTGTTGACCAAGCAGAATCAGAATTATATAATATAGAATTAGAACTTTTTGAAAAATATCATAGCGGTAATTTTGAAATTGCATTATGTGATATTCGTAATAAACTTAGAATGCAAACTGTATTTGAAAATTTTAAACCGGATATTATATATCATGCAGCAGCATACAAACATGTGCCAATGATGGAAAATAATCCTTATGAATCTGTCTTTACTAATATAGAAGGCACTAAGATAATTGCAGACCTTGCCATTGAACATAAAGTAAAAAAGTTTGTAATGATTTCTACTGATAAAGCCGTAAACCCGACAAATGTTATGGGAGCTTCAAAAAGAATAGCTGAAATTTATATACAATCATTAAATCAAAAAAATATAACTCGTTTTATTACAACACGATTTGGCAATGTATTAGGTTCAAATGGTTCAGTAATACCGCTTTTTAAAAAACAGATAGATAAAGGCGGACCAATAACTATTACGCATCCTAAAGTTACACGTTATTTTATGACTATACCTGAATCTTGTCAGTTGGTATTAGAAGCTGGTAGTATAGGCAAAGGTGGAGAAATATTCATTTTTGATATGGGCAAATCTGTAAAAATTGTAGATGTTGCAAAAAAAATGATTAAGCTATCAGGATTAACTTTGGGAAAAGATATTTCAATAGTTTATATAGGATTGCGTCCCGGAGAAAAACTTTATGAAGAACTTCTTAACGATCAAGAAAACACTATTCCTACTCATTATCAAAAAATAATGATAGCAAAGGTTAAAAAGTATGAATTAGAAACTGTTTCTGAAAATATAGATGCTTTAATAAGTTTAATTAAAATTCATAAAGATAATTTTAAGATAGTTAAGAAGATGAAAGAAATTGTTCCTGAATTTAAAAGTCAGAATTCAGTTTTTGAAAAATTAGATGTTAATGGGAATTAATGGTTCAAAGAAAATATTAGGGGGACAATAAGTTTTATTGTAACCGTTCATAGCTTGAAATTAAAATAATAAAGTCAAAAGCCAAA
>CAZOSY010000270.1:0-3646 GCA_964582565.1 uncultured Bacteroidales bacterium
CCTATTTTAATTTAGCTTGAGATTCCTCATTCCGCTTAGCTCCATTCGGAATGACAATTTTGGTTAATATATTATGGGGAAAGAGAGGCGTTTCGCCTTAGGCGAAACGCCTCTCTTTCCCCACCTAAAAACAATTAACTGTCATTCCGAACGCAGTGAGGAATCTTTTGTTAGAATCCCTTAGTCAATTTTCTTATTACTATACAAGTCAATCCATCTATGATTTAACTTGGTAAACTTCGTTTAGTTCACAAGGTAAACTTCCTTACGGGGTAAACAATGTCGCAAAGAATTGATGGACAGCACTTTGTATTTTTTACGGTATAAAAATGACAATTATTAGTTTTTAGATTATATTCATCAATATTTAACCAAATGAATGTTTATATTCTTTGTCTTTGTTGAAAATCTCAATAAATAAATTCCTTTATGTATTCTTAATTCTTTGGTATTGATATTAATTTTATAGTTTCCTTTTCCCTGATTATTGTAATCTGCTATAATAATTTTTCTTCCAAGAATATCTGTTAAAGATATTTTAACCTGTTCCTGTTTTTTAAAAGTATAAGTGATTATCACATTATCATTAAAAGGATTGGGATATACAGTTAAATTAAAATCATTGGAAATTTCTTTAATATTATCAGAAGTATCAATATATGTCTGTCCGTCAGAACTTATAATATCTGAAAATAATAATGCGTTGTTTTCTGCTTTTATATTAAAATAATATGTCTGTCCGTTAATTAATATTAGACCGTTTTTTGTAATATTTGTATCAGTTCCGTTATCAGTCCAGCCAACAATACTTGTATCTTGCTGAGATATGCCTACAGAATACAAATATCTTTTTATCTCAGAATTTGTGTCCTGAAATGCTGACCAGTTTGCAGAAAGTTGTTCCTGAAAATTTGTTGTATCAATATCTGTATTAATGCCATCATAAACATAAGCGCCGGTATCGGGCTGAGTCCAGTCAATATTAACATCAAGACCGGCAGCAACAGAAAAATTACCCGCAGAATCAGTAACAACAGATTTTATTCTGCAGGCAGCAGCAGAAGGATTTGGGTTTTGAAAACGGACATCATCATTAATATTTGTGCCAACAGTAATAAAAGCAGTATCTTGTCTTGACTTATATACTTTTATATCGTCATACTGGACATCAGAATCCCCGTTTCTTAAAGAAATATATTTTCCTGATGTGATGGGCAGAGAATCTGTCCATGATGCGACTTGACTATTGTCAATAAATGCTTGTATATTGCCTGTTACAGGATTATATATGGTCTTAAAATCATACCATAGACCTGTGTTTATGTTTATGGAATTTTCTGCTTTTAAATAAAGAGTATCATTTAGTGTCTTATATATTTTAACTTTTTGCTGGTCAGACAAAAACCATATCAGGTATGAGTTTCCTCTGTTAGGCAAAGTAGAATCGCTTACAAATATATGCAATCCGCATCTTCTGTTTGTGCCCAAGCCATCAATCAAAGCAGACCATTGATACAGATATTCGTTAGGAGCATTTTGCTCAAGTTGAGTATATATATTTGAATTGCCAACAGATTGGTCAGGTTGTCGCAGATGTCCGTTATTAACGAGCCAGATACCGGCATTAGGAGGCACTGTCCAGTCAGGATTTATAGAATATTCGAAGTTATCATTAAAAAAACCATTGTTTTTATTGGCTCTCCATTCTGTGCCTGTATATTCAAGTGGCTGATAAAATTTTTTGTCAACAGCATTATTATCTGTATCATTAAATGCAGCTATAAAATTTTCTGTTTGCCAATTATCTGCATAAACAGAAGTAACGGGAAGAATTGTATCCATAACACCATTTATCACATTATCATAATATCTTGGGACGTAATTAGCTTGTAAGTCAGAAACTGTATAAACAGTATAGCCCACGCTCCAGTTAGTTGCAGAAGCCGATGCTTCAATTATTAAAAAAGAGCCGTCAATATTAAGAGTATCTATTAATCTTACATGATGTGACGGATAATTTACAATATCGCCTGGTAATAGCTCGTCATAACTTGCATATTCTGTAGAGATATTAGGCAAACTTGAAGTGCTGTATTTGACAGGAAGGTCCCATGCTTTAGAGACAAAGCCCGAGCAATCAACTCCGACAGCACAGTTGGGACCAGAGCCATAGCTGACAGTATTGCAATCGCCGGCAGAAACATCGTCTAACAGACCTTGGTCAAATTCTGAAAGAGAAGAAAATCCGCCCCACATATATGGCACTGATACATTAGTTCCTACACTTACCCAGCTTGGAGTTGTTACATGCACACCTCCACAATCATAATCCTTAATATTTTCTGTATTACAATACCAAACATGAGATTCATAAGGTTCTGCATTATTAATAATCTGACTTCTGTAAATTGGAGATAATTCTTTTGTTGATTTATAGATATTGTTATTATCCAACTCATCAATTTTTAATGTATGCTCATTATAATGATATTCATAATCAAATAATTTATCCGGAAACTTATTCACTTTTTCTATATCTTTATTACTTATATTCTTATATGATAAAGAAAATAGTTGGGCATTATCCGGCGTAGCAACAATATAATATATATAATCAGATGTTACCTGAATATCGTGTTTCATATAAATATAATAAATATTTGGGACTTTTATAGTATTTACTATACCTTTAATAACATTGTTTTTATAAGCCATTACAACAATATTTCTACAAACTTTAAGAGGAATATCATTAATAATATATTCCAAATCCAAATAAATATAATTTTTATCTTTATTTATAATACGGACACAAGCTAATTTTTTTTCCGTATTAAATATTTTTTTGTTTAATATTGTTTGTGAATCAGATATTTCAAGCAAATACTGATGATTGTTTAATTTAATAGTTTTAGAAAACATATTATCATCTAAAATACAACCCTCATATTTTTTTGCAGCAGGTTTATTGTTTTTAGCTATCAAATATGTTTTTTCTTCAGATGATATTATGAACAAATTGTTATTAATAACTTTTATCTTTTCTACATATTTTATTTTTTTATCATATTTAAAGGTATAAATTATTTGACCTGTTTTATTAAAAACAACAATTTTATAATTTGTTAATACATAAAATTTTTCATTATAATATGTAAAGTCAACAGGAAAAAATCCTAAATCAAATTCTTTTACTAATTGATTGGTTTGGATATCAAATATTTTAATTTTTCTTTTTACTTTTGATAAAAAAGCAATATTATTTTTATCTAATACATTAAAAGTAACAACACCATAGTTAGCATCATTTGCTTTTTGATATGGTAATCCATTATATGTATTCCAATCAAATTCAGCTATTTTATTAATTACAAAATCACTTTTTTCAATAGTATGTTTATATAATTTTTGAGAAAAAACATTTTGGTAAAATGTTGAGTAACAAATACATAACCATAGTAAAATGATTTTGTATAAGTATTTATCCGATAATTTTTTATAATATTTCTTCATTATCCGGTTTATATAAATAGCAATGGCATTTTTTGTATTTACCGAAGCAAATGCCTGATTATTTTTTAGATTACACTCATCAATATTTAACCAAATGAATGTTTATATTCTTTGTCTTTGTTGAAAATTTTAA
>CAZOSY010000271.1:0-3626 GCA_964582565.1 uncultured Bacteroidales bacterium
CATAGTACAAATATACTAAATTAAATCTCACTCCCCCTATTATTTTCTTTGAACCGATAAACTTGCTCATGATTATAAAGGCATTGACCCTGGTATTGTCTGGGATGTTATACAAAACAATCTGAATGATTTAAAATCCACTTTAATAAAAATGCTCAAAAAAGTGAATTTTGATAGAGAAATGCTAAAAAATGCATTAGATTCAAAATATTATAAACATTTAAAATATTTGGATAATTAAACTCTGCAAAACAGTTATATACTTTAGGGGAGTTCTAATAATTACTTTTTATTACAAGTGGCTGCAAAATATCATTATTTCGTTGTCGGGCAAAATCTTTCCTCACCATAGCTATGGCTATGCCTGCGGAATATTTTACCCTCCGCCTCATACTGATATTTTTCGCTCACTTTCATATACAAAACCAATTATTAGAACTCCCCTTTATTTATCCACATCTTGAATATCCGCATGATTTACATACCAAGCATCCTTCCTGATAGACCAATCCTTCAGGGTCTCCACATTTAGGACATTTTTTATTGGCAGCATAAGTGCCATCAGGTATATATTTTTTCAAAGCTCTTTCTACACCAACTTTCCATGTATTAATTGTGTCAGTATTAAAATTGAGTTTAGATATAAGATGCACAGCAAAAGGAAGGGGCATTCCGTGACGTAATATACCGGATATTAGTTTAGCATAGTTCCAGTATTCTTTATCAAAAGACCTTGACAGTCCTTCTATTGTTGTTTTATACCCATCTTTATCTTCATATTGAAAGTCATAGCGATTTTTCTTTTCCTTTGATTTATTTTTTATCACCCATCCTTTTTGTACCCAGCTTGGGATATAAAAGCCCTCTGCTTTTCCTGTAAATATTTCATAAGGTCTTCCTTTAAGTAGTCCTACAACGGCTATCCACTTTTCATAGTCATTTTGGAATCTTAAAATTTCTGCTTCTATTTTTTCAGGACGATAAGGAGCATTTGTCTCTTTAAATTCATTTTTTGTTTCATCTTTATTATCAGAGATAAGCACACCAGACCTTGAACCTTCTCTATATACAGTAATTCCTTTACATCCTGATTGCCATGCTGTCTTATATATTTCACCAACAAGTTTTTCATCAGTTTCTTTAGGTATATTAACAGTTACGCTTATAGAATGATCTACCCATTTTTGTATAGCTCCCTGCATTTTTACTTTTGCTACCCAATCAACATCATTTGCTGTTGCCTTATAATAAGGAGATTTTTTTGTTACCTCCTGCAATTTGTCTTTATCATAATGTTTTACTTCTTCAATATCATAGTTGTTTACTTTTAACCATTTTAAAAATTTTGGATGAAATACATTATATTCTTCCCATGAATCACCTGTTTCATCAACAAAAGATATTTTCACATCTTTATCATTAGGATTTACTTTTCTTCTTCTTTTATAAAATGGTAAAAATACAGGTTCTATACCGGAAGTTGTTTGAGTCATTATACTTGTAGTTCCTGTTGGAGCTATTGTTAGCAAAGCTATGTTTCTTCTTCCATAAGTTTTCATATCTTCGTAAATGTCAGGGCTTTCATTTTTTATACGATTTATAAAAGGATTATTTTCTTCTCTTTTATAATCAAATATAGGGAATGCTCCTCTTTCTTTAGCTAATATAATAGAAGACCTGTATGTTTCTAAAGCTAATGTTTTATGTACTTCTAATGAGAAATTGATAGCTTGTTTTGTTCCGTATCTTGCTCCGAGTGCTGCCAGCATATCTCCTTCTGCTGTAACGCCTATGCCTGTTCTTCTGCCTTGTATGCCTTTATTTTTAATTTTTTCCCAAAGATTTATCTCTGTTCTTTTAATTTCATTGCTCTCTTTGTCTAAATTAATTTTTTTAAGTATTTCATCAATTTTTTCTAATTCCAAATCAATAATATCATCCATTATTCGTTGTGCATATCCAATATGTTCTACAAATAATTCAGAGTTAAAGCTTGCTTGTTTTGTAAAAGGTTCTTCAACATAGCTATATAAGTTTATTGCTAACAATCGGCAACTATCGTATGGACATAAAGGTATTTCTCCGCAAGGGTTAGTACAAACGGTCTTAAATCCTAAATCTGAATAGCAATCAGGTATAGATTCTTTAATTACTGTATCCCAGAATAGAATTCCTGGTTCAGCAGATTGCCACGCATTGTGAACAATTTTGTTCCATAATTGTTCGGGATTTATTTTTTTAACTATTTTTGGATGAGCAGAATCTACAGGAAACTGCTGTTTATATTCTTTTCCTTCAACAAGTGCATTCATAAAATCATCTCCTATTTTAACAGAGATATTTGCACCTGTAACTTTTCCCTGTTCAAGTTTTGCATCAATAAAGTCCTTTATATCCGGATGTTTAATAGACATACTCAACATAAGAGCACCGCGTCTTCCATCTTGTGCTACTTCTCTTGTTGAATTAGAATATCTTTCCATAAAAGGGACAATGCCTGTAGAAGTTAAAGCACTATTTTTAACCTGACTTCCACGAGGTCTGATATGTGATAAATCATGCCCTACCCCACCTCTTCTTTTCATCAATTGAACCTGTTCTTGATCAATTTTCATTATACCGCCATAAGAGTCAGAATGACCTTCATTACCAATGACAAAACAATTAGACAAAGAAGCTATTTGAAAATTATTTCCTATTCCTGACATTGGACTTCCTGCAGGAATTATATATTTAAATTTTTTAAGCAGTTCAAATATTTTTTCTTCTGTTAAAGGATTAGGATATTTTTTTTCAATTCGTGATATCTCTTTTGCCAATCTTCTGTGCATATCGTCAGGAGTAAGCTCATAGATATTTCCATCACTGTCTTTTAATGCATACTTATTAACCCATACACTTGCTGCTAAATTATCACCTTTAAAATATACAGTAGATTTTTCTATTGCTTCTTTATAAGAATGGATATTCAATTTTTTGTCATACTGAACTTGTTTCAGAATTGTTCCATTTTCAGTAACCTGTGCTGAACCTGTTTCAGTAACCTGTGCTGAACTTGTTTCAGTATCAATATTTTTTATATCTTTTGATTTTTGCATTTCATCTTTAGATATTTTTTTATCAGTAACCTGTGCTGAATTTATTTCAGCATCGGTTAATTTTGTTCTTGCTTTTAATACTTCTTTATAAGGATTAGTTTCTGCCTCAGTAGATGCAGGATTTTCAAATTCTGTATTTTTTACTGAACTTGTTTCTCTATTAATTTTGACTGGGAAAAGATTATTATCCATAATTATTAAAATAATTAAAAAATTGTTTGAATTTGCTTAAACAAATCAGCTAATGCAGATATTTTAATGTGATTTTAAACAAGGTAACATTTAAAGATGCTAAAATAAAAAAACAATTATTTCTATTAGAAAATTTTTAATGCTAAATTTATAAACTTATAAACAATTTATATTTTTCTTATTCAAATAGTTAGACAAATTGTTAACAAATTATAATAATTTGTTTTTGGATTTTGAAGAAAATGATGACAAAAAAAAAGGTAAAAAATTTACACTCTAAATTGAATAATTCACAAATTCATCCAAAAAGTTTGTAAATTACACATATTCAACAGA
>CAZOSY010000272.1:0-3625 GCA_964582565.1 uncultured Bacteroidales bacterium
CTAATAAAGATATGATAAAAATATTAATTTTTGACTGGGGCGATACTGTAATGCGTGATTTTATACAATATCCAGGGCCTATGGCTTACTGGCCAAAAGTTGAAGCTATTAATGGAATAAAAAACGCCCTAAAATTTTTAAAAAACAAATATATCTTATGTATAGCAACAAATGCCAAAGAATCTGATACCAAACTTATGATAAAAGCACTTGAACGAGTTAATTTAAAAAAATATTTTGATTATTTCTACTCTTCTAATGACTTGGGATATAAAAAATCAAACAGTAATTTCTTTTTAACAATAGCTAAAAATATTGATGCTAAAACTTCTGAATGTGTTATGATTGGCAATGATTATAAAAAAGATATTATCGGGGCAAAACTTACAGGAATGAAGACAATTTTATTTAATGAAAAAACAATACAGGATGATTTCTGCTCTGCCGATGACATAATCTTTTCAATGGATGATTTACCTGAAAAAATTAAAAATCTTGATAAATAATGCCTGCACGAAAACAAATAATCAGGCAACTGCCTGATTGTCATTCCGAATTTATTTCGGAATCTGATTATCAAGTTATTATAGATTCTGAAACAAGTTTACCCTGTTAGATAATTTTAAGTTAGAGTATTGATTATTATATAATCTTATATCTAACAGGGTGAAGAATGACAAAAAGTATTGTTTTCGTGCAGACACTAAATAATATAAGCAGCAAATAGATATTTACATCATTGGAATCACATAATCTTTTGGAGGAACAAAATCCAATACTGTGAATTTGCCCTGCTCTACCATTCTGTCAAGATATACTATTCCATAAAGGTGGTCTATTTCGTGTTGAAATATATGTGCTGTATATTCCTGAGTTATTCTTTCTATAACATGGGTTCCATCCAACAAATCATACTCAACATCAACCCAGATAGCTCTGTATGAATATTCGTATTCATTATTTGGGTCAGGAATTGATAAACATCCGTCAGGTTTTTGTTTAACAGTGTCTGAATAAGCTGTAATTTTTGCATTTAAGTAAAATTCAAAAGGATGACTAGTAAGTCCACCTTTATCATAACGTTGAACAAAACAAGCTTTCCTGTTTATAGCAACCTGCGGAGCAGCAAGTCCTACGCCCGGATGGCTGGGGTCTGTAACAGTTGCATACATCCTTGATTTAAGGACTTTCAGCATTGCAGAATCTTTAATATCTACGTCTTTATTATTATCTCGCAATATAAGAGAATCCTCATATATCCAAAAGTTTGTTATATACATTGAAGAGTCCTCACCACCACTGGTAATTAAGCTTATCTCACTTCCGGTAAATGATAAGCCCTGAGCAATCCATTCTGTATCTTTCTTGCATTGAGATATTATACATATAAAAAATAATAATGGAATTAAGTATAACAGATAATTGATTTTAAATTTCATGATTATATTTTTTTAATTAATTAATTTTTTTTTACAAATATACAAATTTTATTCTGTTCTGTTTTTTTTGTAGATTATTTTAACAGATAAATATAAAGCCCGTTTTAATAAGTTTTGAATAATGTTATTTGGTATGTCAAATAATACTTATGGGCACTTCTAAAAATCCAAATAATAATTGAATCCTTTCCAAAAAGACAAAATTATGTCATTCCGAATAACGTCATCCTGAACAACGTCACCCTGAACAACGTCACCCTGAACTTGTTTCAGGGTTGTTTCAGGGTCGTTTCAGGGTTATTTCGAAATCTGATTATCAAGTTATTATAGATTCTGAAACAAGTTTACCCTGTTAGATAATTTTAAGTTAGAGTATTGATTATTATATAATCTTATATCTAACAGGGTGAAGAATGACAAAAAGTATTGTTTTCGTGCAGACACTAATTATATTAAACAAACTTTTCTATTAAAGATTTAATAGTTGTTATTTTTTATTGTCTTTTTTTATACTCACCCCTAGCCCCTCTCTACGAGTAGAGAGGGGAACCAAAAGGGGAGAGTAAAAAATATTGAGTATTTTTTTATTACTAAACTATATACATTCCTTTCAGTCGGACGCCTGACCGACACTTCATCTGACGAATTCAATAAATTTTTAGTCGGACACTAATAAAAAAAATATTCAAAATATGGATTATATTAAACAAACTTTTCTATTAAAGATTTAATAGTTGTTATTTTTTCTTTAAGTAATTTATCGTTATTTGCTTCTACAAGGAGTCGTAAATATGGCTCTGTATTTGAAGGACGAATATTAAACCACCAGTCATTAAATTCTATTCTGTATCCATCAAAGTCATAAAAAGCAGTAGGATTTTCTTTTGACATAAAATAATCTTTGATTTTTTCCATTGCCTGTTTTTTATTTTCTATACGAAAATTTATCTCTCCTGAATTTGAATAAGAACTAATTTCAGCAATCAGTTTTGATATTGGTATAGATTTTCTTTTCATCTTACTTATTATATTTAAGATAATAAGACTTGCAAGGATTCCTGAATCAGAATAATAGAAATCACGGAAATAATAATGGCCTGCAAGTTCGCCTCCAAAAAGTCCGTTTATCTCTCTTAATTTTATTGATGCGTAAGCACGGCCAACTCTCCACATATACATCTTGCCGCCAAATTTTTCAATATATTTTTTCACTGCTTTTGACGAACGAATATCCTGCAAAACATTTTCTTTTTTTCCATTAACAAGAAAATAATTTGCCATAACAGCAATCATAAGGTCTGGTGAAATAAATTTTCCTTTTTCATCAACAAACATAACTCTGTCAGCATCTCCGTCATAGATAACGCCAATATCACATTTATTTTTTATTACATGTTTTTTTAAGTCCTCAACATTTTTTTGTACTAAAGGATTTGCTTCATGGTTAGGGAATGTGCCATCAAGAGTATCATATATATATAATGGCAAATTGCCAAGAATATCTTTTATAAGTAATGCAGCCATACCATTAGAACAATCTATTCCTATTTTAAGATTAGAAATATCTGATTTATATTTTCTCAAAAAGTTGAGATATTCTTCTTTTACATCATAGTCAATGACCTTGCCTTTGTTATCAGAAATTTTTATCTCCTG
The DNA here is from genome assembly GCA_964582565.1 of uncultured Bacteroidales bacterium. Taxonomy (GTDB): domain Bacteria; phylum Bacteroidota; class Bacteroidia; order Bacteroidales; family CAZZDX01; genus CAZZDX01. Next base: position 3,096 of record CAZOSY010000272.1, read on the forward strand.
ATTTTCAACCATTTCTTCAAGTTTTTTAAGTCCTGTATCATAGCCAACAGGCAGAGCATTTGTTTTAGACACCTTAAATCCGTTATATTCTTTTGAGTTGTGCGATGCTGTTATCATAACAGATGCGTCAAATTTATGTTTTGCTGTCATAAAATAAACCATAGGTGTTGTAGCAAGTCCTATATTATATACATCTGCTCCATTGTCAGTAATTCCTTTTGACAGATATTCAAATATCTCCGGCGAAGAGATACGAACATCACGACCTACAAGAACTTTATTTGTCTTTAAAAGTTCAGGTATAAAAAATCCTATTTTATAAGCAATGTTTTTATCAAAATCTTCATTATAAATTCCTCTAATATCATACGCCTTAAATGCTTTCATATATTTTGGTTTTAGTTGTTGTTAAATTTTATAATTGTTGGGAAAGGACTTATATATTAACTATATACTTTGCCCTTTGGCAAGCTCATATAATGATATTACCATACTATCAAATTATTTTAATGCCTTTTATGATGATTAGG
>CAZOSY010000273.1:0-3614 GCA_964582565.1 uncultured Bacteroidales bacterium
GCCGTCTTGTGCCTGTGCTTATTGAAGCAGTGAAAGAATTAAAAGCTCAAAATGATGAACAAAAAGCTCAAAATGACGAACAGCAGGAACAATTAGAGGCATTGCAATCAATAGTAAATACTTGCTGTGATTCTATGAGTTTAAAAATGTTAATAAACGATCATGGACAGACAATATATGAACAGGGAGGAGCCATTAATGAAGAACTGCAAAAGACAATACATAATATAGAGTTGTCATCAAATATAGTAGTCCTTGAGCAAAACAGACCTAATCCGTTTAAAGAAAACACCAGTATTGATTATTTTGTTCCTGAAGATGTTGACTTTGCACAGATAATATTTTATAACAGCCATGGTCGTATAATAAAACTGGTAGATATAAAAGAAAAGGGCAAAGGACAATTACAGGTGTTTGCACAAAATTTAACAGATGGTATTTACACTTACAGCATTGTTTTTGATGGAAAGCTTACAGAGACAAAGAAAATGGTGAAAGCAAAATAGTTGTATATATTTTTGGTATAAGAATTCTGTTATAACTTAAAAATATTATTTTTCCACAATAGAGTTACAGATGACCTGATGAATATTAGTTCTGATACTCATTGTCAAAAGTTTTCTGTTTGAGGCGTCAGGATATACTCTGTTAGAGAGGAAGATAAACACAAGGTTTTTGTCAGGGTCAGCCCATACATAAGTTCCTGTAAATCCGGAATGTCCGAAGCTGTTTCTTGATGCTTTTTCACAGGCAGGACCTCCTTCTCCTTTTATAATGGGCTTATCAAAGCCAAGTCCTCTTCTGTTATCATTTTCAGGAAACTGATATTTGGTAAACATTTTAACTGTTGCTTCTTTTATATATCTGTGTCCCTTATAAGTTCCGTTTTGTAATAGCATCTGCATAAGCATTGCCAGGTCGTAGGCATCTGAAAACAGTCCTGCGTGTCCACAAACGCCGCCCATCATAGCAGCGCCCGGGTCATGAACATCACCATGAATAAGCTGATGCCTGAATATTGTATCATTTTCAGTTGGGACAATGCGTGAGAGAGCAAAATATTTGTATGGCTCATAACATATAGTATTCAGTGCCATTGGTTTATAAAAATTATTTTTAACATAATTATCAAGTGTTTGGCCTGATATAGATTCTATAACTTTCATTAACAGATAAAATCCTATATCACTGTATTTATATTTTGTGTTTTTATAAAGATGTGTTTTTATAATCTTACTTATTATAGTATCAGGATAATCCTTACGTATATATATTCCCTGTGCAACACGAAAAGGATATAAGTCCGACTTTGATTTAGAATAAACAGAGTCATTTAATTTGCCATTAACAATAGTATTTTCATAAAAAGCTATCCATGATTTTAATCTTGCCTGATGAGTCATTATATCTTTTATAATTATATGTTCTTTGTTGGTTCCTGCAAGACAAGGCAGATATTTTCCAAGCTGAGCATTAATATCAATTTTACCCTGGTCATATAGTTTCATAATAGCAAGAGTAGTGGCAGCAACTTTTGTTAAAGAAGCCAAATCATAGATGTCATTATTTTTAACAGGTATTATATTTTTGTAAGTATGATATCCAAATGATTTTTGATAAAATATTTTACCATCTTTTGCAGCAAGTATCTGGCATCCCGGATAAGCTTTTTCATTGATTCCATTTAAAGCAATAGAATCTACTTTATAAAGAATTTTAGGAGAGATATTTATTTTTTCAAGTATGGAATAATCAATTCCTTTTTTTTTTACTGTTTTAATGCCTGAGTTAACAGGGAATTCAACAGAGCCGGTAACAGGAAGTTTTCCTTTTGCAGGAATAATTCCCATAATCACTTTAGCAGAAGCTATTTCTGATATATCATTATCCTGATAAGATATGATAAGAGATTCAATATTTTTGGTATGTTTAAGCATTGAAAGAGAGTAAGGATTGGCAAAAATGTCAAGAATAATTTTTTGTTTCGCTTTAATAGAATTAATAATATCTATAGTTTGTTGGGTTATGCCAAAGTTTTTTCTGGGAGAGTTATTAGTATTATGGATTCCGATAATAATGAGGTCGTATTTTTGTAATTTACTTAAAAGAGTGTCTTTTTTCTGTGTTGTTGGTTTTTGGGATATATTATAATTATCAAATTTAGCATATTTGCAAAGTTGTTTCTGAAAGCTATTGATATTATTGGTTCCTATTGACAGGACAGCCATTTTAAGAGTATCAAATCTTTTTAAAGGTATTAAATCATTATTATTTTTAAGTAAAGTAACAGACGTCTCATACAGTTTTTTCTGAATTTGTTTGCCTTTATAACTGTTAATATCATTATAAATGTTTTTAATTTTAACAGGTCTGTAATTGTTCAGCCCTGCCCATTGTTTGGCAGCAAGTATTTTTTTACATTTTTCATTAATTTGTTTTTTAGTGATAAGTCCTTTTTTTATTGCTTTTTTAATGGCATTAATAGCAACAGGAACATCCTGAGCTAATAATAAAATATCGTTTCCCGCTATTAATGCTTTTACTTCAATTTCACCGGGCTCATTATTATCAGTTACACCTTTCATTTCCAGAGCATCAGTGATGACAAGTCCTTTAAAGTTCAATTTTTCTTTTAAAAGCTCAGTTACAACAGTTTTAGAAAGCGTTGTTGGAGTATTTTTAGCAGAATCATAAGCAGGGACAAATAAATGAGCAACCATTATAGCTTTTACTTTGTTGTTTATAAGCATTTTAAAAGGATATAAATCAACAGAATCTATTCTTTGTTTAGAATTATTTACAATTGGCAGAGTTTTATGCGAGTCCTTGTCAGTATCACCATGGCCGGGAAAATGTTTGGCTACGTCTAATATTTTATTATCTTGTAATCCCTGCATATAAGCCAGACTTTTTTTTGCTACATTATATTTATCCTGACCAAAAGAGCGGCTGTTTATCACAGGATTATCAGGATTGCTGTTAACGTCTGCAACAGGAGCAAAATTGATATTAATATTCAGACGTTTACACTGACGGGCAATTTCTGCAGCCATTTCATATATAAGAGAGTCGTTTTGAATAGCTCCGAGTGTCATTTGACGGGGAAAAGATATGGTGTTATGTAATCGCATACCAAGTCCCCATTCTGCATCTATTGCAATAAACAAAGGTGTTTTGGCTTTGCTTTGCCAGTAGTTGGTAAGTTTTGCCTGTTCTGTGGGCTTACCTTTAAAAAAACATATACCGCCAATATTGTAATCTGTAATTATTTTTGTTATTTTATCATATTCTGCCTGAGATGTATTGCAACAAGCTCTTATAATGAAAAGTTGCGCTATACGTTGGTCCAAGCTTAATGACTTAAATATTGAATCAACCCATGAAGTATCATTTTCTGCTTTTGCTAATGATGAATTATGGCTTAAAGCTTTTATATTATCATTATTATTGATAAATGATAATCCTAAAATAATAAAAACTATTACAGAAAATATTGTGATTATTTTTTTCATTTTTTACAAAACAAAAGTTTAGAGTTCAAAGTTCAATGTTTAAAGCAATTTAACCTGAATAATTCATAAACTAAAAAATTCAGACTTCTTAAAAATTTGGAG
>CAZOSY010000274.1:0-3613 GCA_964582565.1 uncultured Bacteroidales bacterium
CTGCGACAGCTTACAGCAATTAGCACACAAAAGTCTATATAATGGAGACAGCTTAACCATTACAGCAAATAATTTAACAACAGGCAATACATATTATATTAAAGTTGAACAACAACAGGAAGTTAATGGTTATTTGGGAGTTTGTGTTAAAAATATAAAGGAGCCCCCAGATGGTTATTTTGTAGATTTTATTATTGAAGATTCGCTTTCTTGTATAGGGGATTCTGTAACATTTATACCGAGTTATTATCTTCTTTGTGATAATAATTTTTATTTTGTTTGGTCTTTTGATGGATTTGCAAATGACACAACTATTTATAATGATTGTCCTGATTTAACATATCTTGCAATTACTTACGGTACATTTAATATTACATTATGTGGTTACTGCAACGCTTTTCCTGACTTTAAAAGGTGTGCTACTCACCAATTAATTGTTGACCCACCTCCATATGTTAGTTTTACATATTTTCCCGATACAATTAACTGTTATGATTCTGTAATTTGTTTTGTTGATAGTTCGGTTGGGATAGAACCACCACTTTATGTGCCACCATCACCTTTATTTGGAGGTCTGCACTGGGAATTTAATACTATTTACGATAGTATTTATAATATTCAAGTTTATGATACAATTACAGCTCCCGGGGATACTTTTTGTATTAATTTTTCACAAATAGAGTACCCTTATCCTTATTATGGTAATCCTCATATAATAACTGTATCAGGATATAATATATGTGGAGACACATCTTATACAGATACAATAATAATACCTCGTCCTGAAGCTTATTTTACACATAATAATGTTTGTCTTGGAGATACTGTATTTTTTATTGATTCTTCATCCTGCCCTGATTTCTGGCACTGGGACTTTGGAGATGGCAGCTATGGATATGAACAAAATCCTTCTCATTTTTATATACACCCGGGTAATTATAATGTTACTCTAACAATAAATGATCAGGGAATTTCATATTCTGATATAGTTTATGTACGACCTTTACCGGATGAACCAGTTATCTCAGGACCTGATAATACCTGTGATGTTGTTGCAACTTATACTATTGATAATTTTAATTTCCATTATACTTATGAATATGAAATACAAGGAGATACACTTCCTTCAACTCCTATTACAGGAAATTCTTTTACTATTGACTGGACCAGTTATCCTGATGGAGATACTATTTTAGTTACTGTTACTGATATAATGGGCTGCCAGTCAACAGAGAGCTTTGTGGTTTTTTCCTGTTGTATTATTCCTGATGCAGACATTGTATTTAATCATGATACTATTATTACTGGTAATTTTTCTTTGCTCCACAAGATAATTGTCATTAATGGAACATTAACAGTTAATGCTAATGGAACAATTTCAGAATCATTAATATATTTAGGAGTTAATGCTAAAATAATTGTAAAACAAGGGAAAAAATTAAACTTAACAAGAAATGATACTTTATTAGCTTGTCTTCCATTTATGTGGGATGGTATTTATATTGAAAATGCTACTGCAAAATTAACTGTTGCCACCTCTGTAATTCAGGATGCTAAAAATGCTATTGTCTCTGAAAAAGGCGGAATATTTGATGTGGATAATTCTACTCTTAACAAAAACTACAAACATATTATTGTTGAACCCTATAATCAAGCTCATCAGGGAATAATAAGAGCAAGTAATCTGATTTGTGACAGTATATTATTACCACAATATCCTGCCCCTGTTTTTTACCTACACAGAACAAGAATTGGTATTGAAATAAATAAAGTAAAAAGTATAACCATAGGAGTGCCAGGTACAATATTTTTAGAAAATACAAATATATTTGATAATATGGATATTGGCATTAAAAATTATGTTTCTAATCTCTTTGTATATAACAATAAATTTCAAAATATTGAAAGCCCTTACATGACGCCCCACCTACAACCTGTTGGTTATGCAATCTATTCAACAACAGGCAAACTTGGTAATAATATAACTGTTGGTGACTATGACTCTCATAATAAAAAAAGAGGAAATGAATTTATAAATTGCACTATTGGTATATATTGTTATAATAATGGGAAAATTTCTATTAAAAATAATACTTTTGATTATACCAATAATACTTATCACAGAGGAACAGGTATAAAAATTTCAGAAATTTATCATTTGGGGCTAGAAAAATATATTACATCAAACGAATTTAACAATTACAGAACAGGCATATTTGTTGATAATGTTGATAAAGCTAAAATATACTTTAATAACATAAATAATACTTCTGCTCCTTTGGATAATAATTTATATTCCCGCTCTTATGGAATAAGAGTAACAGCTTGCAACAATATTGGCATTAATGGAAATAATATAATAAACCAGGCACCTGCCAGTGATTTTAGAATACAAGGTATTTCTGTTGACTTAAGCCCTTCTTTAAGAATAGTTTGTAATACTATTGAAAATTTTGGCAGAGCTGTATTTTGCGGAGGCGATATGGTTCCCAGCACTATTGAAAGAAACAAAATGTATGATTGTATTGATGGCTTCCTGCTAAACTGGGGTATTGTAGGACCACAAGGTTGCGAAAAACACCCATCTGATAATGAATGGCACGGCAATTTTACCAATCATACTTATTCATACTATTCCAATGGAAACAACTCTCCTTTTTATGTTAGAAAAAAATATTTTCATAATGGTATTAGCCCTTTGTGGAAACCATGGTTCTACCCTGATAATATGATTAATGAAAATAATTGGGGTTTTGTTCCAATAGAAATAATCCCAACAAGAGGTATTTCGTTTGTTCATTGTTTTTTCCTTCATTTACCTCCACCTGTTCCTCATTTTCCACATCAAAGACCGGTAATGGAAAAAATAGCACAGGGATTAATTAATTTCCCTGTTTATAACCATGAAACAAAATATATGGCTAAACACGGAGTGTATAAACATCTTATTAATACTTCTGTTAACAGTCCTGTATTACAGCAATTTAAACAACAGTCGGATAATGGAAACCTTGGATTACTTGAAAAAGTAAATAATAATTTAATAACAGGCAATTATTTACAGGCACAGCAATTTAATAATGCTATTAGTCCTGCAGGTATCCCTGAAAACAGTTTAAAAACAATAAATGATATTTATATTAATAATTTAATAAACAATAGTTGTTTTGACAGTATTATTTCATTTACCTGTGCCCAGACAAATGTTTTAAAAAGCATAGCACAGCAATGTCCGTATCAGTATGGCAAAGCTGTATATCAGGCAAGAATGCTCTTAGGTTTTGTTGATACTGCACAGTATTGTAATGAGTGTGAAATCATATTTCCTCCATCAGATAACAAACGACTTATTATTGGCAATAAAGATAATAATGACATTGTAAAACTTTATCCCAATCCTGCAAAAAACGAAATAACAATTGAATTTAATTACCTGATTGAAGAAAATATACTTTTTGAATTATATGATGTTTTAGGAAATAAAGTTATGTGCAGGCAATTGCTCAGGAATAATAACAAAGTAAATGTTTCAACAAAAAACTTAAATCAGGGAATATATTTTTATAAAATTATATTAAATAATAATATTATTGCTTCTGATAAATTAGTAATT
>CAZOSY010000275.1:0-3605 GCA_964582565.1 uncultured Bacteroidales bacterium
CAATCAACTATAATGTCTGTTTGTTGTATCTTCTCTATAAATTCAAGGGACATTTTATGAGGTAATATATTACCAAAATAACCAAATAAATTATCTCGTTTATTCCATGGTATTTTTGAATAATATTCCATGGTATCTATAGGATGATAAAAATTATGAACTCTTTTAAAAAGATCACTTGTATTATTGGTGTTTTCAGGTATATAGTTTAAACATATAATATCATCCACAAGGTTATTAAAATAGCGTCTTTTAAAATCATCAGCGTTTTTTTCATCAAAATTATATATAGTTCTCCATGAATGGTATATTACAATAACCTTTGTATTTGGGAAACATTTTTTATAATAATATACACAATCAAGTGTTTTTTCTTCAAGCAAATCATTTAATATAATAATATCTGGTTTAGCATCTATTATAAAATCTATATTAACAACAGAAGGATTTTGGTCTTTTATTTCCACAATATCTATATTAGGTATTTCATTTAACCATTTTCTGAATGTATTACCAATATATTCAACTGCAGATCCCACAGTAAAGTTAAAAAGTAGAATTTTCATATTATTTTTCTTCTTCCTTTTTACCATCTGTTAGGTTACCTTCTATTGCTTCTAAATAATGTTTACTTAGACTTATAGAAGGCAGTGCAAACTGTTCATATCGTCTTAATTGTGATATCTGATTACGTGTTACATTTATAAGGTCCGCTGTTGTTAAACACATATCATACATTCTAGATATTGTACTTAATTTACCATTTACTTGTTCATTTTTTAATGTATTATTATTAAAATTGCTTACAAGTAAACAATAATCATTAACAAACATAGAAAAATCAGGTGTAAAAGGTTGATTAGTAAAAATACTATCTAAAATTTGATTATTTCTGTTTATATCATTTAATATATTATCTTGTGTAACTATTTCTATATCAGCATTTAATGCATCAAAACATTTTTTAATGTATGTTATTAATTTTACAAATAAATCTATATTACCTCCTAATATTTTAATAGCATTTATTGATTTGAGATAATCTAACATATGGTCGGTCTTTTCAATATATTCCATTTTCCTCTCCCCTTTCTAATAACATATTTATACCTATTTTTTTATTTTCACTAACTCTATTTATAACAGAGCTTAATACACCTATTCTATTTAATGCTTTTAACATTGTAATTACTTTGACATGTTCCAATTTGCATACAGTAGGTATTGGTGTAAATACGTCACCAGTTGTTTCAAATTGAGACCCTAAACAACCGCCATTACATAAATCTTTAATAATACATGTTTCACAAAAAGGCATTGAATCATGATTTATAGTTGCAATACTCATACCTAATTCAATATTTTTACCTTCTATATCTACGATTTTATTGTTATCGACAACAAATTTAGCTGTTTCCATAAAATCATAGGCTAATCGATGACACGGCACTATTGTTAAATCACCCAATCGCAAAGTAAATGTTGATTGAATTGAGCATCCAATACCTCGGCCAATTGTGCTTAATGACGTTTTAAGTATATTAAATCCATTCTTAAATAATTCTTTAATAAATAATTCTTTGTCATGATTACAAAAATCAAATAACCAGTAATATAAAAATTCTAAAAATCCACTAAAATCTTTTATCTGTTCATCATTCCAATCATAATCTCTAATTTCTAATAAATATATATTATGGTATGGTATATCATATTCTTTGAGATTTTTCTGAAACCAAAGCCAATTTTCTTTCCAATCTTTTATATTTTTTGAATATATCATTGGATGAAAACCACAGTTATATTGCTTGGCGAATGTAAATAATTTATCATACCATTCAGGTGTTCGTATAAGTTGTTTATTGATTATTTTTCTATTTTCTTCCATATAAGGACCATCTACTGATGCACTTAAATGAAAGGCAATACCTTTCAACTGGGATATTTCAAATAATTTTTTAATATGCTCAGTTTTTTCATCATTAAATAAAAAATTCATATTTGATGGTACTATAATTTTCTGTCCTCTATGTAAACGTTTAAATAACAATTCAACAATATCGAATCCTATTTGTTGTGAAAATATCTCACCACTAAATATTTCAAATTTTTCCGGTCGCATTTCATTTTCATCTAACCAATCCAAAAATAATACTAGATTGTTCATTATTTTCTCATTATTTTCAGATCCAGGTGGAAAATAATCCTTTTTATGCTTCCAAAGATAACAATATGTGCATTTTTGATCACATATACTATTAATATATAACTCAACCGTTTGATAATTAGGATTTGTTCCTTCTTTCCATGCTTTAAATGTTGTTCTATTTAAATAGGATTTGTATAGATCACTTTTTTCTTTATTATACACTTATTTTAAACTCCTTTAATACAGATTCTAATGCACCATTGCATATAATTTTAATTGAGCCTATTGTACTTATATGTATTGACCCTGTTGTTTTTATATTATTAAAAAAACAACTGTATACTAATAAGAATAAAGATAGTATATCAAACATTTTCTTATTGGCATATATACCATCTATTTGATTACATGCAATTAATTCGTTAACCATTGTTTTGGTATGTGATAACTGCAATTTACTATAATTATGAAATCCTGATAGCAGGTACATTAAACGTATTGAATCTAATTTATTATTTAATGATGATGACATTTGTTTTCTAGCATTTTTCATATAAATATATTGGTCATAATCAACACTACGAACATAATCTAAATAATGGTCACTGCTAAGGAAATATGAATCATGACAACAATGCAATAAATCATCACTAGATATACCGTAACAATATGAACCACCTGAACATGTGAACATATGTCTTTTATTAAAAATATCTTCACCATAACTTAATAATCTACGTATAGTACTAGAAATAAATGAATCAGGATGTATATTATCAAATGAATCCTTTAATTCAAATGTTTGTTTTACTATTTCATTATATAGAATACCTTCATTTTTTGTATTTAATAAAGGACCCGCTATATTAGCAACGCCACTTATATGAATTTCAACATTTTTATTTGTATTTAATGTATTGATATCTTTACTTAATTTATCATAAAAATTCCAATGGTTAAATATATTGTTATCTTTTAATAAGTGGTCAAAATTACTAGCACATAAAGTTGATTTATCGTATATTTTAAATGGAACGGTAAGTTCGATATTATTAAGTAATTCTATTAGTTTAAATAAATTGTCTATAACCATTTTTTCGGTATTTTTGCCTCTGTTCATGGCTGTTAATTCAGGACCATCGAATGATATTTGCAAATCTAATGATATGTTATTATCAGATAATTTTTGAATTAATTTAACTATTTTATTAATGTCCGTTGTAAAATTTGTTGAGAATGATATTTCTTTTAATTTTGGAAATGTTTCTTTCCAATTATCGATTTGATTGGTTATAGCATCTATAGAGAGAGTAGGTTCACCACCCCATATTGTTAATTGTTTAATATTCGTGTTGTATATTTTTTTAATAGATTCAACAATATCACCATTATCAATTCCATTTATAATATTAGCATGTATTAGTTTTGATTCCTTTATTTTATGTATATAACAATA
>CAZOSY010000276.1:0-3604 GCA_964582565.1 uncultured Bacteroidales bacterium
TAATTCCTAATTCTCAATTCCTAATTCTTAAATATTAAATTTATTCTATTTCTACTAATACAACTCCTTGTAAAACATTATCGCCAACTGAGCAATTAATAGATTTAATTGTTCCGCTTTTTTCAGCAAGTATATTATTTTCCATTTTCATTGCTTCTAATATTAATAAAGTATCACCTTTTTTTACTGTATCATCTTTTTTTACAAATATTTGTAAAATACTGCCTGGTAAAGGAGATTTAATAACAGCAAGGTCGCTTGATCTTTTAAGGGGGATGGTTTCTTGTTTTGATGCTACGTCAGATCTTATCAGTTTAGGTGTTTTAGATGTCTTGATTTCTTTATCAAGTTCTATTTTATAGGATGTCCCATTTATTTCTATTTCTGCAATGTTATTTTCAAAATTTTTTATTTCAACATTATAGTTGTTTCCACTAATAGTGAACTTAAATTTTTTCATTTTAAATATTTTTTATCTTTTTGGATAATTTCTTATACTAAATATTTTAGAACTCCAAGGTATATATGCTTTTGGAACTCTTTTTATTGTAATTATGTTGCTTTCTTCATCGTGTAATTCATTGAGATATAAATAGATAGCCATACTTATTGCTGCATTGACTTCTCCTGATATGTTTAGTTTTTTTTCAATGATTTCTCCCTGTACTTCAGATTTTTTAATATTTTTTTTTCTTATTAGATTAATAAATTTTGGAATATTATTAAAAATAAGTACTAATAAAAAAAGTACTATAAAGACCACCAAAAAACCAACAATAGAAATAGTCCATCCTCCCTGACTAGTAACAGATAATAAGCTTGTATTTAATAAATTCATAATTAGTTTAGTTTTTCTGATTAATTATTTTATATCTATTCACCCTGTCAGGGATTTGCCTGATACAACTTTGTAAAGGTATCAAGCACCTTACCTGACGGCATTTATATTTTTTAATTTTAGTTCATTTTTTAACCATATAGCAATATAACAATTTTACAATTACAAAGGTATATTAGAATGTTTTTTAGGAGGATTACTATCTCTTTTTGTTGATAAACTTTGTAAAGCACGGATGATTCTAAATCTTGTGTTTCGTGGTTCTATAACATCGTCTATAAATCCATATTTTGCAGCCTGGTAAGGATTGGCAAATTTTTCTGTATATTCATTTTCTTTTTCTGCTATATATTTAATTTTTTCATTTTCATCTTTAATTTTATCAACATTTTTCCTTTCAAGTATTTCTATAGCACCTTTAGCACCCATTACAGCAATTTCTGCTGATGGCCATGCATAGTTAATATCTCCTTGTAGTTGTTTGCAACTCATTACATCGTGAGCCCCACCATAAGATTTTCTAAGAGTAACAGTAATTTTAGGGACAGTAGCTTCTCCGTAAGCAAACATTAGTTTTGCTCCGTTAAGTATAATACCTTCATATTCCTGAGCGCTACCCGGTAAGAAACCAGGGACATCAACCAGTGTTATAATAGGAATATTAAATGCATCGCAGAAACGAACAAAACGTGCTGCTTTTCTTGAAGCTTTAATATCTAAAACACCAGCAAGAAAGTTTGGTTGATTAGCAACAATACCAACAGGAATGCCATTAAATCTTGCAAATCCAACTACTATATTTTCTGCATAATTACAATGTACTTCTAAAAATTCTTTATCATCTGTTATAAAATGTATTATATCTTTAACATTATAAGGTTTGTTAGGATTTTCCGGAACAAATGTATCTAAAATGTCTTCCATTCTGTCAATACGGTCATTGCATTTAATAGTTGGCGGGTCTTCCATATTGTTGGAAGGCAGATAAGAAAGTAATTTTCTTATTAACATTATTCCTTCTTCTTCGTTATCGCAGAGGAAATGAGCCACACCTGATTTTGTAGCGTGCACGTTAGCTCCGCCTAAATCTTCAACTGTGATATCTTCGCCTGTAACAGTTTTAACAACTTTGGGTCCTGTAACAAACATATAACTTGTTTTGTCAGACATAAAGACAAAGTCGGTTAAGGCAGGAGAATAAACTGCTCCGCCGGCACAAGGTCCGAATATTGCTGAAATTTGTGGTATTACACCCGAAGACATAATATTTCTTTGAAATATGTCTGCATAGCCGGCAAGGCTTACTACACCTTCCTGGATACGGGCTCCGCCACTATCATTAAGACCAATGACAGGTGCTCCGATTTTCATGGCATAATCCATTACTTTGCACATTTTTTTTGCAAATGTTTCGGACAAAGAGCCACCGAATACTGTAAAGTCCTGTGAGAAAACACAAACAATACGACCGTCAATAGTGCCATATCCGGTTACAACACCATCTGACAGATATTTTTGTTTGTCAAGGCCAAAATCTGTACAACGGTGCGTAACAAACATATCAAATTCTTCAAAGCTACCTTCATCAAGAAGCAGGTCTATTCTTTCACGAGCTGTTAATTTTCCCTTTTTATGTTGTGCTTCTATTCTTTTTTCTCCTCCACCAAGTTTTGCTTCTGCTCTTAATTCAATTAATTTTGAAATTTTATCATGACTACTCATTTTTTTCTTAATTAAAAAGTTTATAAATAAAAAAAATTGATGTTTGATATTAATTAGTGTTTGTCCATAATATCCGATTTCTTCGTTATGATTGTCTTTCAAATCAGTCATTTACAAAAGCAAACTCCTGATTTTCAAGACTGCGCAAGCCTCGAACTCGAACATTCTGAACTAAACACTGACTTTATAGACAGACACTAATTATTCTACTATTCTATTATATTATGTCTTAATACTTATATCTTGATACATTTTTTATATTATTCTTTTTTTTCGCAAAGTTCGGTTAGGACACCAAAAGTTGATTTTGGATGTAAGAAACCTATATTAAGATTTTCTGCACCTTTTCTTGACGTCTTATCAATTGTAAGAATTCCTTTTTCTTCTGTTTCCTTTAAACATTGATTAATATTTTTTACAGCAAAAGCAATATGGTGCAATCCCTGTCCTTTTTTTTCAATAAATTTTCCTATTGGTCCTTCAGCATCTGTTGATTCCAAAAGTTCTATTTTTGTCTGTCCTATTTTAAAAAAAGCTGTTTTAACTTTCTGGTCTTTGACTTCTTCAATAGAATAACATTTTAAACCAAGAATATTTTCATAATATTTGATAGATTCATCTATACTTTTTACAGCTATACCAATATGTTCTATATGCGATATTTCCATTTTTTTATTTTTTTTGCAAAGGTAAATTTTTATATATTATTTAATAAAAAAAAACGAAGTTTTTTTTTGGCTAAATATCTAAAATTGGCAGGTTTATTTTTTTTCGTTGCAAAACAGGGTATATTATACCCAAATTGAACGATTTTATTTTAAAGTTACTCAAACGATTTATCCCGATTTAAAATTATTAGCTAAATAAATAAAAAAATGTTAATAATTTTTGATAAAAAATTTGTTTTTTAATAAAAAAAAGTTATATCTTTATAGTTTCAAAACTAAATTTTATCTTTATAATTTCTTTAACAATAAAATTTTATTAATTATGAAAAAAACATTACTTCCTCTAATTCTTACTGTTACTTTATTAAGTAATATA
>CAZOSY010000277.1:0-3543 GCA_964582565.1 uncultured Bacteroidales bacterium
AATTACGAATTACGAATTATGAATTATCAATTACGAATTACGAATTACGAATTATGAATTATCAATTACGAATTACGAATTATCAATTACGAATCAACAATCAACAATCAACAATCAACAATCATCAATCATCAATCATCAATCATCAATCATCAATCATCAATCATCAATTAACAATTAACAATTATCAATCAACAATCAACAATCAACAATCAACAATCAATAATCATCAATCATCAATTAAAATGCATCTATCCTAAAAACAAGTGAATAATCACTTTTCAAAATATAAAAAAAATCTTCAGTATTATAAATTTTGTTCCTATGGATTTTTAAAAAATTTAAGATTTTTTGAACCTTTTTTAATACTCTTCTTTCTTGAAAAAAATCTTACATTCTTTCAAATAGGTATTTTATATACTATAAGAGAAATTTCTATAAATATCCTTGAGATACCAACAGGAATGATAGCAGATTCTATTGGCAGACGAAGGACAATGGTCTTTTCTTTTGTTTTTTATATCATTTCTTTTACAATATTTTATTTTTCAGCAAGATATATGTTATTTATCACTGGTATTTTGTTTTTTTCTTTTGGCGAAGCATTTAGAACAGGCACTCATAAAGCAATGATTTTTGAATATCTGAAAATTAAAGGATGGGAAAATCAAAAAATACATTATTATGGACATACAAGAGCTTGTTCCCAAATGGGCTCTGCAATATCTGTTCTTTTAGCAGCAGCAATTGTATTTTATAAAGATGATTATAAATTTATATTCCTCTATTCTGTAATACCTTATGTGCTGGATTTGATCCTTATGATTACTTACCCAAAAGAATTAGATGGGAATGTAATTAAACTAAACAAAAAAATGATAAAACAAAATTTTAAAAAGGTCTTTAAAGAGTTTGTTTATTCATTTAAAAATATATATCTTTTAAGAGCAATAACAAATTTATCATTACACAGTGGCTTTTTTAAAGCTGTTAAAGATTATCTGCAACCAATTTTAAAGACATTTGCCATTAGTTTGCCGATTTTTTTATTTCTTGAAAACAAACAAAGGTCAGCTGTTGTAATAGGCGCTATTTATTTTATAATATATATGCTTACTTCTTTTGCATCAAGAAAATCAGGATATATAGCAGATAAATTTAAAAATTTATATATTCCTCTTAACATAACAATAATATGTGGACTTTTAATGGGTTTGTTGAGCGGTATATTTTTTAATCTTAATATTTTAATATTGTCTGTTATATTTTATATAGGTATTTATCTTACAGAAAATTTGAGAAAACCAATAGGAATATCTTATGTTGCAGATATGTTAAACAAAGACATTCTTGCCACAGCACTTTCTGCCGAATCACAGGCAAAGACACTGTTTGCTGCAATAATAGCACCTTTAATAGGCTTGCTTGCCGATAAATATGGTATAGGAAATGCTCTTATGATTATATCTTCTATATTAATTATGTTCTTTCCTTTATATTTTGTTAAAAAAAATAAAAAACATAAACAACCGTTATTAATTAAGAAACAAACATTTATTAATTGAAATTATATACAAAAATAGTATGTTTAGTATTTGTTGTATTTTTTTTTAATGCAACACTTTCTTCCTATGCTCAAAAAATGAAGAATCCTGAAAATCTGCCTAGATATGACCATGCAAAGTATCATTTTGGATTTACACTGGGTATCAATAGTATGGACTTTGCTATTCGTCCTGTTGAAAATTATAATCTGCTGGATTCTTTATGCATTATTGAATCTAAACCTGAAAAAGGATTTGATATAGGAATAGTATCTAATCTGAGATTAACAGAATATTTTGATTTGCGTTTTATACCTTCTCTTTCTTTTGGAGATAGAAATTTGACATACAAAATAATTGAATCTGACAGTATTACAATTATTAAAAATAAAAAAGTTGAATCTACTTATATCGAATTCCCTTTTTATATAAAATACAAATCAGCACGATTTTTTACAGATGTAAGAGCTTATGTATTGGCAGGAGCTAAATATAATATAGACCTTGCATCACAATCACACAAAAAAGAAGAAACTAATGAAATAATGATAAAACTGATACGATATGATATATTATATCAGATAGGCGTAGGATTTGACTTTTATCTTCATTATTTTAAATTCTCTGTTGAACTGAAAATGGCATACGGAACAAAAAATATATTGGAATATGAAAATAATATATATACAAATGGTATAGACAGATTAAACTCTAAAATATTTTATATATCATTTAATTTTGAATAAATTATCATAAAATATTGATAACCTTGATTATTTATTTTATAACTGGTTGTATGATAAGCAGTTATGTAATCAAAATATATTTTATTATTACGTAAACAGATTTTTATTTTAATATCATTAGTGTCCGACTAAAAATAGAATTAGAACTTATAATAGTAGATTCCTCTCCGCCTCAGGCGAATCGGAATGACAACTTCGTTATGTTGGGAAGGTGAGGGTAAGGACGCGTTTTACGCGTCCTTACCCTCACCCTGAACTCTAAATAACACTGTCATTCCGAGTGATAGCGAGGAATCTCATAATATTTAGAAACGATTTTACCTAAATTTTTAAATTTAGTCGGACACTAGTGTTTTAATATATTTTTATCTTTGCTTTTTAATTTCTATTTTATATTAATTATGTGTATTAAATAAAAAAAACAATTCTGACTTGTCAGATTAAAAACATAAAATTATGAGAAAAAATATTGTAGCAGGCAACTGGAAGATGAATAAGACCTTTTCTGAAGGTTCTGAACTCATCAAAGAAATAACAAACCTGCTTAATAACAATGATAAAATAAAATCAAGAGAGCAATTGCACATAATAATTGCACCGCCTTTTATTTTATTACAAAAAAGTGCTGAATTAGTAAAAGACAACAAGCAAATATCTGTTGCTGCACAAAATTGCTATACAGAAGAAAAAGGTGCTTATACAGGCGAAATATCTGTTGCCATGATAAAATCTACCGGTGCTGATTATGTCATTATAGGGCATTCGGAAAGAAGAGCATATTTTAAAGAAACTAATGATATGCTTGCCAAAAAAGTTGATATTGCTCTAAAAAATCAACTTTTGCCTATATTCTGCTGTGGAGAATCACTGGAAATAAGACAAGCGCAAAATCATTTTGAATGGATAAAAAAACAAATTCATGAATCTTTGTTTCATCTTAATGAAAATGATTTTAAAAAACTTATAATTGCTTATGAACCTATTTGGGCAATTGGAACTGGAATCACTGCAACATCACAACAAGCACAGGAAATACATGCTTATATCCGTTCTTTAATAAAAGAAAAATATGGAGATAACATTGCTGAAAATACAACAATTTTGTATGGCGGAAGCTGTAAGCCAGGAAATGCCAAAGAGTTATTTGCTAATCCTGATGTTGATGGCGGACTTATTGGCGGCGCTTCTCTCAAAGCTAATGATTTTGTACAAATAATTGATTCTATGTAGTGTCTGTCTATAAAGTCTAATTT
>CAZOSY010000278.1:0-3541 GCA_964582565.1 uncultured Bacteroidales bacterium
AAAATAGGCTAGCTGGTAAAATACTATTTTATGTAGCACCTCAAAATAATATTTATCCATTATCTGACTATTGATATTTTACGGGTAATTATTTCATCTTGAGTTTGAATATCTATATAATATATTCCGGAAGAGTTGTGAGGTATATTAATTAAAATATTTTTTGAAACCAAACCTTTTTTTTCAGTTGTAAGAATAGTTTCTCCTAATATATTATATATTTTTATTTTTAGATTATTAACCTGCATATTACCAAAATCTATATTAATAGTATTCTTAACAGGATTTGGATAAATTTTAATATCTTCAATAAATGTTTCATTAACAGGTGTTGTATTGCAAACATAAGGAAAAATAGCCAGACACAAGTCATAAATGCTATATGCATCTGTATAGCTCATCCAGTTATGATTTTTTTCTATTTCCCATGCTGTAGATGGATTTGTATCGCCTGCTGTATTTGATACAAGGGCTAATGTATCTCCTGTTGCTGTTGGCAGTATTACACCAAGATAAAAAGGTCCTGTGATAGGAACAAGTGTATCAAATTCCAGATAAGTATATTGAGAGTTGTTTATATCATTTTCAATAGTGCTTAGAGAAACTGTTTTTACTGCAACAGGCATAGATCCTGGGTCACCAAAGTCCCCTGAATTATCCCATACAGCAACTACAACAGTTGAAGAACCTGTAGCAGCGCCAAATTTGAATAAACCGCCTTTTATAACAGTATATGGTGAGTATGACGAAAAATATTCTGCTTTTGCTAAATCTCCATATACATTATTTCCGTTTAGATAGCCAAATCCATCATGATAATATGTTGTAATAGTTCCTGATAAAGGGAATCGTAATGTGTCACATGTTCCCGGAGGAGGTGGCGGAGGAGGAGGAATAATGCCACAGGAATTTGTTCCGTCTAAAGTTATTGCTCCTGTATTATTAGGGTCTAACCAATCTTTTAACCTTTCTGAAACAGTAGAGCCATTCATATCCCAGTGATATGAGAATTTTCCATAATAGTCAGGGTCATCGGGAGAATCACAAAAAGAAGAACCTCCTGTTAGAGTTCCAACAATTTTGCCATTATTATCAAAGATAGGCGAACCTGACGAGCCTGGTTCTGTTACGCCATGATCGTTTGCTGTGGCAGACCAAAAAATCCTCCAGTGTGATTGCAAACCATTACCATTATATCCTGTTGATGTCAAGGATGAGGTATAAGTTGATATTTTTTTAATATCTCCTGATGGATGATGTATTCCAACACCACTTGGACTGGCAGAGTTTTCATTATTCCAACCGTTATAATAAGGATTATATGAACTAGGCACAGTATCATTTAATAATACAAAATAAAAGTCCGAGCCGGTGCTGGCATCATTGTTTGCCTTTAAAGTAGCACCAGTCAAAGAATTAGGGGTAGGTTCTGTAGAAGGATTAGAGCATCCGGCTCCTTCATAGTTAAAGTAAAAAACCCATTGATTAAGGTCTGAAGCACTGGTGCCATCTGCACAATGTTCTGCTGTTAAAAAATAAGGAGTGCAATCCTGATTAACATTATTTACCAGAGAGCCGGAACACCATCCATAATTTGCTCCTGCTTTTACTAATATTCTTGCAACGCCTCTTTTTTCATCCTGCCAGTTATCTCCTTCCGGCGAGCAATTAACGTTTATCTCACAATAGTCGGAAGAACCAAATTCAGGTCCTTTATTTTTAAATACAAAGTCAATATCTCTATATAAGTATGCAATTTCTGAAATATTGATTACAGGATTACCAAATTTTTTAGCAGGTTCAAAATATTCAAGAGTAACTGTTTCGCCTTGTATTAATTCAGTAGCAAACAAGCCGTTTTTTGGATTATTTTGTTCTGTAAATGCTCCTATTACCTGTGTTTTGTCTTCGTTGTATAAATAAAGTCGTCCTCCTACCGGCAACCAGAAGTTATCGTAATATATGCCTAATGCCAAAGCGTCTTTTGATTTAATTTTTAATCTCCAAATCCTACCACTGCCATCGGGTAAGTTTGTCCAAGTGCCTGAATTTTTTGTATTCAAATTTGCTTGTATTGACACAGCTATTCTACGAAGCACATCTTTTTTCCCTGCGTTTTCTTCATCTTGTTCTGTAATTTTTTTCATATCCGGCTTAGAAAATTCTCTAAGCTCATAATTATTTGATATGGATTTTTCTGTAAAACTTGGCGGAGTTCCTCCATGACTTATTTGTGCTTCAGCATTATTACTAATTCCAATTAAAAACAAAATAATTAGAAAGAATAAATAAAAATTTATATTTTTCATTGTATTATCAGTTACTTAACTATTTTTATAAAATCTATCAAAATTATTGTTATAACGAAATAATATCATATCTAAATAAAGTGATAGGTTTATTTTATCAAAGATATTTTACGTGTAATCTCATTATAAGGTGTTTGTATATTTATAAAATAAAGACCTCTTGAATTATTTGACATATTAATTTGTATGTTCTTTGATTTTATGTTATCAGATGAATATACTAATTCTCCTATAGTATTATATATTTTTATTTTTGTATCTTTTGTCGGATTATTACCAAGGTCTATATTTATAATATCATTAGCAGGATTAGGATAAATTTTAATTGAGTTCTCTGTATAATTATCATTCATAACTGAACTAGTAGTATTAATGCTAATATCATCAATCATAAATATAAAAGCATCATTTGAAACACATTGAATTGCTATATACACCTGTTGATTATTATAGGCAGAAAGAGAGAATGTTTTTTGTGTCCATGCGGCAACAGGAGCTTCCTGATAAGGAGATCCTGAAATAACAGTAAAGCTTGACGGATTGTTATCTGTTGTTGAAACAGCTACATTATATCTTTCCAAACCATATTGATCAGTATAGGACTTTACCCAGAATGATATTGAAGAATTTGTTCCTAATTGAACTTTTGAAGATATTAGCCAATCATTATTAGGAGCTGTTTGGGCGGCAAAAGATGCTCCAAGTCTGCTGCCTCCATGAGTTATCATTGACGTCATAGAAGGGTCGGTTTGTGATGGATTAAAGGCAATAAAAGCCATTGCTTCATTTTGATTAGTGAATGTAACATTCTCAATACCATAAGTTGTGCTTGCGTCAACATCATTTACTGTCCATGGGTCAAAAGTAAGGGCAAAGTCAGCACAGGATTCAAAATCTAAAGTAAAAGCAGCTGGGTTGCCTCCCGAAGAAACAGTTATATAATTTGATTTTGTTTCAGTATCATTATTGGAACCATCATTGACAGTAAGAGATACTGTATAAGTTCCATCTGAATTATATATATGATTTGGATTTTTAATTGTAGAGGTGCCACCATCACCGAATGTCCATGACCATGATGTAGGACTTCCTGATGATTGGTCTGTAAACTGAACACTTAAAGGAGCTGAGCCGGATGTTGGTGTTCCAATAAATGCTGCTGTAAGAGGAACTACTCCTCCTGTATAAGTGCCGTCTAAAGTTGTAGCACCTGTGCTTGTAGGGTCTAACCA
>CAZOSY010000279.1:0-3499 GCA_964582565.1 uncultured Bacteroidales bacterium
GATATAAACAATATTGTGGCAGGAGTTCATTGCGTAACTATTACAGATGCTCATTCCTGTACTGGTACAACTTGTGTAACTATTACAGAGCCATCACCAATTATCCTTAGCACAACAAGTGACCAATTTATATGTATAGGACAAAATACTGTAATAAGTGTATCAGTTACAGGAGGCGGAACACCATCTTATACGTATTTATGGAGTCCGGCAACAGGACTAAGTTCAACAACTATTACCAATCCTATTGCTAATCCTACAGTAACTACAACTTATGTAGTAACAGTAACAGATTCTAATAATTGCACAGCTACCGATAATGTTATAGTAACAATAAATCCTAATCCAATAGCAAATGCAGGAGCAGATAAGATTATATGTGATGGTTTTAACACAATAATTGGAGGAATACCAACAGCAAGCGGAGGAACACAGCCATATACATACTTATGGGGTCCTTCAACAGGATTAAATTCAACAAGTGTTGCTAATCCAACGGCTAATCCATCAACAACTACAGTATATACAGTAACAGTAACAGATGATAATGGTTGCATGGCAAATACTGATGATATGACAGTAACAGTAAATCCTTCGCCTAATATAAATTTTGCAGCAGATGTTTTAAATGGCTGTGAGCCATTGTTTGTTAATTTTACAGATAATACAACACCAAACATTCAAAGTTATATATGGAACTTTGGAGATCCTAATTCCGGATCAAATAATGTCTCTATAATACAAAATCCTTCACATCTGTTTAATGATCCCGGCACTTATAATATTACACTCTCTGTAACAACAGCAGATGGATGTAATGGCATTTACACTTATCAGGATATGATAACAGTTTACCCGGATCCTGTTGCAAGTTTTTATCCACAACCTGAAATAGGCAATATGGTAAATCCTAATATCTTATTCATAGACCAGTCGATAAATGCTGACAGTTGGAACTGGAACTTTGGGGAACCTACATCAGGAGCAGAGAATACATCTAACATTCAGTCACCTAATCATACTTATTCTGATACAGGGAGATATATTGTATGGCTGATTGTTACAAGTCAATATGGATGCATTGATTCTACATATAATGATGTAATAATAAAACCTGAATTTACTTTTTATGTACCAAATGCATTTACTCCTGATGGTGATGGTATAAACGATTATTTCGGACCTAAAGGAACAGGTATAGAACTTAATAGTTTTGAGATGTATGTTTATGACCGCTGGGGAGAAGAAATTTATAAAACAAACAATATGGATGAACCATGGGATGGTAAAGTAAGAAGCAGTAGTGCTGATGCCCAACAAGGCGTTTATTCATGGCTTGTTTTTGTAAAAGCTTTAAATGGTAAATCTCATAAATTTATAGGACATGTAACTTTGGTAAGATAAATTTCAAAATGCAATTACCAGATACATATCTTGAAATTGTTTTTTTTAGCTTTGTATTCAATTATTATAATTAAAAATGATTTTTAATATAAAATATTTATTAATTTTATTTTTCCTGTTTTTCTTTCCTGCAATTAATTCATTTTCACAAGACCTGTTATGTGTTAAAGGGCAAATTAAAATTAATTCATCCTGTGAGCTTTATGCAAAAGGTGGAATAACAGGAACAGGCAGCGGACAGATAACCAGTAATGGCAATATTTATATTAAAGAATATCCAACAGCTGGCTCAGAAAACTGGACCAATAATGCTTCTGATAATTTTTTGCAAGGCACAGGCACAGTTATATTTAATTCCTCTGAATCTCAAAACATAACAGGCGCTAATAAAACCGGCTTTTATAATCTTACAATAAATAATACCGGACAAGGAGTAATAATCGGGCATAATATTGATGTTGCAAATACTCTTTTAATGACAGATGGTGATATAGACCTGCAAAACTCTATTATTGATTTAGGCGAAACAGGAACAATAACAGGTGAAACAGAATTAAACCGAATAAAAGTAGGAAACACAAGCACTAATACAGGCACAATTAAAGCAACAAAAACTGTTAGTAATGTAACAGATTTTAATCCTGCAAACCTTGGTCTGGAAATAACCACAGACCAAAATCTTGGCTTAATAACAATAGTTCGTGGTCATCAAAGACAACAAGGTTCAGGTTCATTTACATTAAATTATAGTATTGACAGATATTTTGATGTTCCCGGAATAGGCGAAATTGACGGTTCAAATGTTAATGTCAAACTTAAATACTGGGATGCAGAATTACAAGGATATACTGAAGCTAACCTTGTGCAGTACCAATCTGTTACACAATCATCAAATACATGGTGGTCTCCCTTAACAGGCACAGTAGATGTTGCCACAAATATATACACACCTGCAAACGAACCTTATACTTCTTATATTTACGGTGCAGCATATTTATCTATAATTTTTAATAACAGATTTACACTTGGCTCAACAGATGCTCCTTTGCCAATAGAATTAATTGATTGGACTGTTAAATGGCTTGATAACAACAAAACCCGGTCAATTCTTAACTGGACTACGGCTTCTGAAATAAACAGTGCTAATTTTGAGATTCAGCATACAAAGGACTTATCATCATGGGTAATAATAGGCAGCATACAGGCAAGCGGCAATTCATCTTCTACTGTTAATTATGAATATATTGACAATAATCCATACAGTAAAATTACCTATTACCGTCTAAAACAAGTTGATTATGACGGAAGTTTTACATATAGCAATATTCTGGCATTAACCAAGGACAACACTGTTATTGAAATTATAAATATTTATCCAAATCCTGTTGAAAACACTGTCTTTTTTGAAGTTCTTTCAACACAAAATACAAATGTCAATACGTATATAATAGATCCGCTTGGCAAAGCTATTTTTACAAGAAAAGCTCAAGTTGTTGTTGGTAAAAATTTATTTTATATTAATATCAGACATTTTGCTTCTGGCACATACATTTTAAAAGTTGTTACTGACACAGGCAATCATAAAACATCAAAACAATTTATAAAAAAATAATTATAATGAATTGAGTACACTCCGAAAAGTAAATATTTACTTATTTGTCATGCTTCACCCCGTTAGATATAAGATTATATAATAATAATCAATACTCTAACTTAAAATTATCTAACGGGGTAAACTTGTTTCAGCATCTTTTGATATTATTGAAATTAGAGATTCCGAGCCAAACCTTTGAATACAGCGGAACTGAAAAAAGTAATGGAAATTTCGAAAGAAGCGAAGAAATAACTGAATACAATAATAAGGAGGAAATGCAAAAAGGGTTAACCCCGTTGGATAATTAATTTGAAAGAATGTTACAGATTCATAAGCAAATATCCAACGGGGTAAATCTGAAATTTTTAATAAAAATTCATTAATATTTAAAAATAAAGTTTTATCTTTGTAAAATAAAAATCTAATTAATAACACTAATAAATAAACCCTAAAGTTGGTATAAAAGTGTACCATTTTATTATCTTTGTAAAATTAAATTTT
>CAZOSY010000280.1:0-3462 GCA_964582565.1 uncultured Bacteroidales bacterium
TTATTAATTAGTTGAGTCTGCTCTAAAAAGTAGATATTTACTTATTTGTCATGCTGAACTTGTTTCAGCATCTTTTGATATTATTGAAATTAGAGATTCCGAACTAAATTCGGAATGACACAATTTTGACTTTTCGGAGTGGACTCTTAGTTACTATGTTTAAAGTTTAAATTTCAAGTTATAAGTTTCAAAGCACAAAACTGTTTTTAGTCATAAAGATTTTATGTATTTATCTTTTTTGCTAATGTTTGGCTTTTAAATTTGTTTAGCTTCAATTTTTTTGTTTTTACTGATTATTACAAATTGTTCAATTTTATCATTATTAAGACATATTTTGAAATCAATTTTTTTCATTAGTTTTTTACCAAGTTTAACTTCGGTTTTAGATTTAAGTATTATAGAGCTGTCATTCAGATATTCTTTGATATGAGCATATTCTATTGTATAATCAGAATGCATAAAGATAAAGAAAGGAGCAATAAAATCCTGTAAAAAGATAAGTATATCTTTGTTTAACAGATGCAAAGAATAGTTGTCCTTTAAAGTTAATCCTTTATAAAAGCCCATAACAACTTTATATGCAGCGAGATAGAAATAAAACAGGAGCGATTCTTTATTTCCTTCAAAATTTGTGAAATAATGCATGCTTCCATCATTAATAAAGTATGCTTTTGATTTACTGTTTTTGGAATAAATAAAAGAATTATTATAAATATCAGTTCTAACTTCCCAGTTTACTTTTGTTTCTTGTTTTGAGTTTGGTAATGTCATTATAAAGCTGATTTTTTGTCCCGGTATAAAGTGAAAAGCATTGTATAATGATGTGTTTTTTGTTATGTTAGAGATTGTTTCGTCTTTTTCAGGTCTGTCAGATATTTTTAATTCAAATTTTTGTTGTTTTTTAAATGTCATATAATAGCTTAGAGGATAATCTAATGTTTTTGAATCTATATAAGGAGTAGATTGCATTTGAAAATGTATATGAGGTTCAGGCGACCTTCCTGAATTACCGCAAAAAGCTAATATATCGCCTTTTTTAACAATATCGCCTTTTGACACTTTATAAGTGCCTTTTTTTATATGACTTATTTTTGAATATAGTAAATTTGTATGTTTTATAACTATTGTATTGCCCCAGTTTTGTTCTAAATTGACATCGCCGATTTTATTATCTTCAATATCATCTGTAATCTCTTCAACTGTTCCATTTGCAGGAGCTATAACAGGTTTATTATAGCAGAAAAAATCTTCTCTTTCTGTTCCGTTGTTTTTAAAAGTATGTCCGGCATCATCAGTTATAACAAAATCCCAGGCATGTCTCCATTCGTTTTTATGTGTTATATGACCATTATGTCCCTGAGATACAGTCCATTTTTCTAAAAAAGGTAAAGAAAAAGGTAAGTATATTGAATTTACAGAACGTCTTTTATTATTTATATGCAGATAAAGATTGCTTTCAGGAGAATTTTGTTGAAAGACAACAATTTCCGGCTTGTTAAAAAATCTTTCCCTGAATTTTAAACCATATAAAAATAATAAAACAATAATATTAAAAGGCAATGAATATACTGATAATTGAAATATAGAAAATATACTGTCAGTACTTATAATAAATATTGAAATTAAGGGGACAAGCAAAATTATCCATAAAAATGAATGTTTGGAAGGAATTATAAAATATCCGCCAATAGCAATTGATGTAAGAATAAAGTTAAATCCTATATAACTGTAACTTAATTCTGCAATGTTTGCTCCAATAAACTGGTAATAAAAATATGCAGAAAAAAAGCCAATAAGTGATAAAAGGAAAGCAATTCTTGAGTAAATCAAAATACCTGTTGCTATTAAAACGCCTGCAAGGATATTATACTGAAACAGGATTGCGCCAAGAGAATTAAAATAAATCAATATGGACTTATGGATATTTAAGCTGTTAAACCAATTATAAAAGTTGACTAATGTAATTCCACCCCATGAATACATATCATTTAATGTATATATTCCGCGTTCGCTAACAGATAATGCAGTAAATTCACGCGAAGCAAGAGTAACAACCCATATACCAATTAAAAAAGAAATGCTAAGAAAAGGCAAACCATACTTACCTATAACTCCTTCAAGCATTAGAGTTAAAAAAAGTGTAAGCAAAGAAGCAAAAAACAAAAGAGTATAAAATTCAATACCCGGACAAAAATAAATGCCAAGTCCTAAGCCGACTAATAAAGTATTAAAGCCATAATATCCATGTTTTATATTAGACCGGTTAAATCCTATTAAATAAGCAAGAGTATTAGAAACAACAACTGCTAATAATCCACTTATACCTGCATATAAATCAAAAAAAGAAACTAATATAAGTATTAAAGCAAATTTTCGGTTATTTGAAAAAAATACCTGTGAGTAAGAATTTAAAGTGCTTCTTATAAAAAGAAGAAAAAGATTTTTTAGTTTTTGTATCAACTGTTTGAGTTTTTTTTAGTATGATTTTTTTTGTATAAAACAGATGGACAAATTTATAAAGTTTTTTTTAAATAAGGGTTAAATATTTTTGCAAACTTTTATATCAATGAAAAGCACCAACTTTGCCTATTTACATTTACAATTTTTTCGTTCAGCGAAGCGTCTTCGATTCGTTGTGTTAATATGTAGCTTCATTCTACTAATAATTATTTTACAGTTTTAACAGGTATAGTTAATGATTCTACATCAATTAAATTATCCTGTTGTAATATTAAAAAAAAAATACAATTTTTTTATTTCAAAACGAAAAAAAAATAAAGTTTTAATTTTTTTATAAAATAAATTATTTAAATTTCGCAATTCTAATTATTTTGTTCATTTATATGAATATAATTATAGAAATAATCTATTCTAAATAACAAAAGTACAATGGAAAAAAAAGTAATTACCGAAGAGATAAAAAAAACCATAAAGGTCTTAAAAGCAGGAGGCACAATACTATATCCTACTGACACAATATGGGGAATTGGTTGCGATGCAACTAATAATAAAGCTGTTAAAAAGATATATAAATTAAAAAAAAGAACAAAAGACAAGAATCTTATTGTCTTGCTTGATAAACAACAAAGATTAACCTCGTATCTAAAAGAAATACACTTAATTGCCATTGACCTGATTAATAGTTTTGATAAACCTTTGACAATAATTTTTCCTAATGCTAAAAATTTAGCCAAAGAACTAATAGCTGATGATAAAAGTATTGCAATAAGAATAACAAAAGATGAATTTTGTAAAGAACTTATCAACTCTTTTGGTAAACCAATAGTATCTACATCAGCAAATATATCAGGAGAGCCAGAACCTATTGTCTTTAGTCAAATATCACAGGAAATTATTAATAACGTTGACTATGTTGTGAACCTAAAAGAACTACAGATTAAACAATTTAGGCATTCAACAATAGTAAAAATAGAAAAAGACAGAGAGATTAGTATCATAAGA
>CAZOSY010000281.1:0-3420 GCA_964582565.1 uncultured Bacteroidales bacterium
AAAACCTTCGGTCAGGCGCCCGACTGAATTGTCCCCCTAATATTTTCTTTGAACCGGTTAAGTGGTTGCAACCACTTATTTTGGAAGGTATTTATTTTTCTCTAATGATTAAGAATATATCTTCACTATCCTTTTTCATTAAATATTTTTCGCGGGCAAATTTTTTAAGATTTGAAGTATCTGTCAGGAGTTCTTGTGTAGAAATACTATCTTTTTGTATCTCTTTTTTATAATATTCTTTATCATGTTTAAGCTGCTTAAGATTTTTTCTTAATTTCTTTTGTGAAATCATATTATTTTTATCAAAAAATAGCAACCATATAATAAATGCTAATGTTATTAATACGTATTTGTTTTTTAATATTTGTATTATTTTTTTAAACATTTTTTTGATTTTCAGGTAATTAGTTTGTTATTTTTTAATGAACATTTAGTCCGTGTATTATATATATTAGATGTTCAAGGGTCTTAAATATTTCGTTTAAGTATTCTTCAACAGCTTTTACACTTCCGGGAAGTGTAAAGATAATACTGTTGTCTAATGTGCCTGCTATTCCGCGACTCAATAAAGCATTAGGATTTTCCTGTCCGAATTTTAATCGTATCATTTCCATTATTCCCGGTATTTCTTTATCAAGCATTGGTTTTACTATGTCTGGTGTAATATCTTTTGGTCCAAGGCCTGTTCCTCCGGTAGTAAAAATAATATCTGTATTTTTTTGTTTTGCCTCTTGCAACGTAGTTTTAAAAATTTTGACGTCATCAGGAATAACTTTATAGTCAATGTTATATTTCCATTTTTTATTTGCACAAAAAACTTTTATAAGTTCTATAATTTTTTTACCGCTTTTATCTTCATATATTCCTTTACTGGCTCTGTCGCTTAATGTAATTATATTAATATTAAAAACTTTGGGATAAAAATTTATTTTATCTCCCGGTTTTATTTTTCCTGTTTTTATGACCTTACAAAAAATGCCTTGTCTTGGCATAATATAATGACCCGGCAATTCAAATTTATCGTGAAAAGGTTTCCCTAATTGAGTAATCTCTAATTCAACATTTCCTATTTTAAAACGGGATAAAATTGACACTTTTATGTTTTCCATTTGGTCAGCAGTAATATTTTCAGAAAATTCGCCATAGTTAAAAGTTCTTCCTTGTGTAAGTTTTTGAAAAATATCAATATGATGTTTTGCCAAAATACTTACCTGACGAGGCCAAGAGCCGGAGTGGAAATCGTCTTTTACTCCATCTTTATTTATTATTATTTCCCGAACAGGATATTTTATCCCTTTTGTTTTAGAAATATTTACAGAGAGTACTTTCATCTGTTTATATTTTTGTAATTAGTTTATTATTAATTAGTGTTTGTCTATAAAGTAAGTGTTTAGTTCAGAATGTTCGAGTTTGAGGCTTGCGCAGTATTGAAAATCAGAAGTTTACTTTTGTAAATGACTGATTTGAAAGACAAGCATAACAAAGAAATCGGACATCATGGACAAACACTAATTAATCAAATTTTCTTTCAAGTAATTCATTAAATCTTTTTACAGGATCTGATTCGTTATTCCACTTATATCTTTTTATTAATGTGTTAATATGTTTACCAGTTTCTTTATGATTTTTACAGTCGTTTAATTTATTAATACTTTTATTATATTCTTGCATATTACCATTAAAAAGTTCTTTGATAAAAAGAAACTTTTCGTTTATACCGATAACTGCTTTTAAATCTGTAATATGATTATGTTGCATCTTAGAACCAATACTTTTGTCTGTTTTTGTTTGAGCAATTTTTTCGTTGATTGATGTTTTTTTATCTTTAAATTTATCAGCTATAATTGTTTTTGTTAAAGGACTTATATTTTCTTTTTTTATTTTTTTATTATCAATCTGAATAGTTTCTTTTTTAGTATCTTTATCAAAAGCAACCTGTTCTTTTATTTTTATATTCTCATTTAAAACAGGAGTTTCATAACTGTTTATCTTATTAAGTTCATAATATTTTTCATATAACTGACGAATATTTGACAGGATAATGTCAAGGTCAATTTGTGGAATTTTATTCTGATATTTGTTGATAGTTTCAACTTCTTCATTAATAATGTTAAGCATTTGAACAATTTGCTCTTTAATGATATTCTTATTCATAATTAATTTTTTAATATAAATTTATATGCTTTTAAAATCAAAATGATAAAAGTATAAAAATAATATTAATTGTGATAAAATATTTTTTATAACATTGAATTTTTTCCGACAATTCATCAGACAACTTTCCAAGATAAAAGCCGTAGGATATTTACCCCGTTAGATATTATCCTACGGGGTAAATCCAACGGTTTAAAATTTGATTAGTTTATTGTAATAGTCAGCTATCTTCATTTGCCGACTTGTTTGCTATCTGCCTGAGGCGGACTGAAAGATTATTCATAAATTTAAAATTAATTAGAAAAGAGGTTCTGTTTTTTGTATTTTAGCAAAAATTTTCAATTTTTAAACATATCCATAATCTCTCAATGGATACAAAAAAAAGATGAGAGAACACTAAATTAATTAAAATTAAAAAAATGATGAGAAAAAAAATTTATTTAATGACAACAGTAATGTTTGCAATTGTATTATTCTTTGCAGGTTGTAATAGCGGAAGCCAAAAGGATAAAGAAACGACAAAAGTAAAGGACCAGGAAAAGGTAGAAGAATCTTCAACAAAAAATGTAACATACGGCAAGATGAATGATGCTATGTTAGTAGAAATTTCAGCACAGATTACATATATCACAACGAAATATGCTGATTATACAGAAAATATAACTCCTGAAGAAATGGTTCAGATTGGCGAAAAAATGGCTAAAGAAATGGAAGATACATACAAAAAATTGGGGATTACTGAAGATAAAATAAGTGCTTATTCAGAAAAGATGGAAAAAAAATATGAGAAAAATCCCGTGAAACTTGCAAAAATATATAAACAAATAGCCAAGAGATTAGGGGAATTACAAAAACAAGGAAAGTAGAAAACATAAATATATCCCAAAATTGTTGAAAAGTTTGGGCAGAGTTTGATAAAGATTTTGGGAAGGCAGGTAAATAGTAAAAACATGTGAAATAACAGAAAAAGTTTAAAATTTTATCATGTTGTTTCTAAATTAAAATTTTAAAAAATAGTTTTTTACTTTTTTAGAGTGAATAATTCATAAACTAAAAAATTCAGACTTCTTAAAAATTTGGAGATACAAAAATAATAAATGCCGTAGGATGCCTATCCAACGGTATAAAACCTTATAACATCCGTAATATCAAGTGATTATATTATATATAAAAAATAAAACTACTCATTCACACAATTTTATTTGTATTATATTCTTATTAGTAGAGACGAGGCATGCCTCGTCTCTACTGTAAAATTGTATTAAA
>CAZOSY010000282.1:0-3391 GCA_964582565.1 uncultured Bacteroidales bacterium
CTCCAGGGCTCCATATATAAGTGTAAGATGGTGTGCCACCATTTACTGTTAAATTAGCATTACCATCAGACCCTGCATTACAGGATACATTTGTTCCTGATATACTTGCTGTTAATGCCGGAGGTGGTACTATATCTATTGATAATGTAGTTGAACAAGTGCCGGCATCAATTACTGTTACATAATAAGTTCCCGGAGACAAATTAAATCTGTCTTCCGTATTTGGAGGACCATCAGCCCATGTATAACTATAAGGAGGGTTTCCTGTAGCTACTGTCAGGTCTATACTGGCATCATTTGCACCGCCACAGCCGGTATTAACGGTATAGTTTACAGTTAAATTATTTGAACTGTTAACTGTATATGTTCCTGTAAATGAACAATAAGGACATATACCACTGTCTGTTATTGTTATTGAATAATTTCCTGAACTTAAATTACTTATAGAATTTGTAGAACCTCCAGGTGGATTACTCCATTGATATGTATAAGGAGGCGTGCCATCATTTACAGTAACAGTTACAGAGCCATCTCCTCCTCCGCATGCCTCATCAACTACGTCAGCAGTAACATCAAGAAGACAGGGAGCTATATCAGACATATTATCAACTAATATATAAGGTTGGCTTCCGGATAAACGATTTGATAATAACCAAAGATGAGTCCAATTTTGAGAAGGTGTCATACAAACATTGTATGTTGTCCAGCTTAACAAAGTGACATTTCCGGAACTCCATAACAGTTCTGATGTAGAACATAAGCTATTACCGCCATATATTAGTAATCCAATATCTCCGTCAGTAATACCTCCGCCTGCTGCTCCTGTTCTTGCCAAATCAATTTTAAGCATATATTCTACCCCTGCTATCATAGGTGCGCTTAACTGTTGGCTTGCCCCTTCTTCCCACGATCCGGAATTAACCAAACCGACGTAAGAGCTACCATCAGTAGGCGGCATAGTAACACCCCATGCACCAGGCTGAGTATCAGGTGTTAAGCCACAAGTAACCCAGGGAGCAGGCGTGTGGTGTGCAGAGGGAGCGGGTCCCTCAAAAGAAGGGTTAATAACACTCAAAACCTGAGCATTTGATTTTTCACATAAGAAAGGAATAATAATTAATAAAATTATTAAACGATATGTTATTTTATTTTTCATAATGTTTATATTTTCTTATTTAATTGATATTTATTTATTTATACCTTTGTATCAGGCACTTGCCTGACGGCATTTATATTGTTATTAGTTATTAATTAGATAGTCATTCATCCGCCTTATGCGGATTTGGCTTTGCCGTCATTAATAGTCATTAGACATATTAATGCAAGTATATAGCAATTTAACAATTTTATTTGTTTTTTTAATTTTTATAATCAATTTTTGACACATCGCACAGAGAATCCTGGTGATTTATCAAAAAGTTTGCGGTCTATCATTGGACTACTTGATGATAGTTCACGTTTCCAAGCTTCAGAACCAGTATTGTCAAAGGAAGTCCAGAAGTAAGAAAAATCATCTTTACATCCGAAGGATCCGCCGGAATATCTATATCCTGCAAGTTTAGCATCAAATCCTGATGTTCCTCCTGTTTTAATTTGAGTTCCCTGGTCAGTTCCGCGGTATCCTGTTGCACCTGAGCATTTTGGTGGTCCTGTACTTGTGCCTGAGCACATTCCAAGATATTCTTCCATTATCATCCATTCTGCATCAGTTGGAATATGCCAACCAGCGGGACAAAGACCCTGAACACCTTGTGTTGTAGAATATTGCATTAACTCATTCCACTGATATAAAGCTCCTAATGTGTTACAATTACTTGCATTGTTTTCGTAGCAATATTTTTCCGGGGTTCCGTTATCAGTTTGAGTTTGGGTTCCATTTATCATTGTGCCGTAGTTCAAGTTTTCTGCCATCCACCATTGTTCGCCTATTATTACAATATCATATACTTGTTCATCTCTGCTGTCAATCAATTTTCCTGCAAATACAGTTATTGATTCAGTTGCTTTATCACTTTTCTTCTCATTTTTTGAAAAGGCAGTCAAAGTAACCGTATATGTTCCTGCTGTATTGTATGTATGTATTGGACTTACAGATGTTGAAGTGCCAGCATCGCCAAAGTCCCATTCATAACTATCACCATCAGTTGAAGTATTTGTAAAAGCAACAATTTCTCCAACATTAACAGATGCTGATGATACAGTAAAAGAAGCTGTTGGTTCTTTCTGGCAGCTTGAGAAAATTGTTAAAAAAGTTAATACCATTACTGATAACCAGATTGATTTATGCATTTTTATTTTCATTTTTATTTTTATATTGTTTATTAAATGCGGTAATGTAGATATTTATAAAAATTTAATTATTTTTTTGTTCCTGCTGTTTTGCTTTTATTTTGTTTTTCGGTTTTTAGTTTTTCAACACTAAATTTTTCATTATCAATAAAAATGTTTTTTACTCCATAATCTAGCAGAGCATCCAGAAAGAAGCTAGAGCTAATGTCTCTGTCAAAGGTAATAGAAGCAGTTCTTTGATTATCAATTATTTTCGAAGAAATTGTAAAATCCATAATTTGTTTAATTTTTAAAAAAATTTGGATAAATTCATCAACTTGTTGTTGTGTTTCAAGTCCGGAAATTGTAAAATCTATATATTTTTGTTTATGACTGTTAAATTCATAAATTTTGTCTCCTTTTTTTTGGAAACTAAGAACTGTTTCATTATCAGAAGTTTGTGCATTAGAAATTGTTACATTACCTAATAATATAACAATAATAAGAATTAGAGGAAGTAATAATTTTTTCATAGTTGTATTATTTTTAACTGTTTATATAAAAGATTTAATAAAATATAATAAAATCGCAAGATACATAATTTTTTGGATAAATACAAATATTATTTCAGTTAAATTGATATTTTTTTTATAACTGTATTATTTTTAACTGCTTATATAAAAGATTCAATAAATTATAATAAAATCGCAAGATACATAATTTTTTGGATAAATACAAATATTATTTCAGTTAAATTGATATTTTTTTTATAACTGTATTATTTTTAACTGCTTATATAAAAGATTCAATAAATTATAATAAAATCGCAAGATACATAATTTTTTGGATAAATGCAAATATTATTTCAATTAAACTAATATTTTTTATCACTGGTGTCCAACTAAATTTAAAAATTCAGATAAGGTCGTTTCTAAATATTATGAGATTCCTCGCTATCACTCGGAATGACAGTGTTATTTAGAGTAAAAGGTGAGGGTAAGGACGCGTTTTACGTGTCCTTACCCTCTCTTCTTCTGCTGCTGCCGCTGCCGCTGCTGCTTCTTCTCCACCTTCCCAACATAACGAAGTTGTCATTCCGAACGAAGTGAGGAATCTACTATTA
>CAZOSY010000283.1:0-3350 GCA_964582565.1 uncultured Bacteroidales bacterium
CCGCCAACTGGCGGATTAGTTAAATAGGCACTCGTTACAAACGAGCGCCAGCGGGACAAAACATCAAATAAATTATTTAATATAAAAATAGTAAAACAATGAAACACATAATTTTAAACTCATTGAATTAGGTCATTAATCCGGGAAATTGATAAACTTAGCAGAGCCGTCTTATGAAATAATTTTTTATTCTATTTCATTCTCATCTAAGGCAGATATATCTATATATTGCTTAGGTTATAAAAATTCATAATAATAAATTTTGCCATACAGAAAAATAATTATAATTTAGCAGAAAAAAATGACTAAATATTCACCTTGTTAAATGCGAAGCAATCAGGCAACTGCCTGATTATTTAACAGGGTAAAGCAAATACAAAAATATAAATGCCGTAGGATGCCTATCCAACGGTATAAACAGAAAATGAAAACAAAAACAAAAATCTTATTACTGATAATATCTCTTTCTGTATTAATAGCTTCTTGTTCAAAAGAAGAGGGTGAAGGAGGAACTTCTTCTATAACAGGGAAAATATATGTTATTAACTATAATGCCGAATTTACTGATATAAAAGATTCCGGCTATGCACAAGAAGAAAATGTATATATCATTTATGGCGATAATGAAGTTTATGATGATGACTTTGATACAAATTATGACGGCACTTATCTTTTTCAACACCTGAGAAAAGGTGATTATACTATCTTTGTCTATTCAAAAAATTTAAACCCGCCACACACACCTAAAACACCTGTTATGGGAAAAGTTAGCATAACTGAAAATCATCAGGAAGTTGAACTTGAAGATATTGTAATTTATAATTGATAATTGATAATTGAAAATTTATAATTGAAAATTGATTATTACAAATGACTAATAACAATATAAATTATTTTAAAATTAAAATATAACGAAAATATAAACAAATGAAACAACTATTTCTTATCACATTATTATTAATAACTGGTTTTAACATAAATGCACAAAGCAAAGCGAAAATTAAAAGTCAAAAAATTAAATTGGTAACTGTTTGGGAATCCAGGTATAAAACGTCTAATGCAAAAGAGCATAAAGAATCTGTTTCTAAATTTGACCAAAATGGTAATCTTGTTGATGTAATTACTTATGATAATACAGGAAAATTTAAAGAACATATATCTTATAAATATAATAAAAACAATAAAAAAACAAACGAAACTTATTACGACACAAAAGGAAATGTAATTAAAATTATTAAATATACATATAATGAAAAAAATCTGAAAACAGAAAAAAAAGTATATGACGGAAATAACAAACTAAAATCAAAAAAAAGATATATCTATGAATCACGAGTGTCCGACTAAATTTATCAGGCAGTTGCCTGATAGGTAAAATCGTTTCTAAATATTATGAGATTCCTCGCTATCACTCGGAATGACAGTGTTATTTAGAGTTCAGGGTGAGGGTAAGGACGCGTAAAACGCGTCCTTACCCTCACCTTCCCAACATAACGAAGTTGTCATTCCGAACGGAGTGAGGAATCTACTATTATAAATTCTAATTTCATTTTAATCGGACACTAATGATCTATAAATATTAAATAAACTCTAAACTCTAAACTAATTTGACAGAGATTAATAATATAATAAAAGAATTTTCATCTATAACATTAAAAGAAATGGACAATGTGAAACTTATGAACCGCATTGATACCAAATTTATTATAAATACCAACGATTTATCATCTATATTAGAAAAAGCAAAAGATAATTATAAAGTTCTGAAAATTGATGATAAACGAAATATGACTTACAGAACAATATATTTTGATACAGAAAATTTTTCTATGTATCTGGCACACCAAAACGGTAAACTTAACCGTTATAAAATAAGAACAAGAGAATATATTATGTCAAACACAAAATATCTGGAAATAAAACTTAAATCAAATAAAGGTAAAACAATAAAAAAACGAATAAAAATTAAACCAGACCAAAAAAAATCGCAACTGATAAGTAAAAAAGGAAAAAAATTTATAAAAGAAAATTCTCCTTTTACTTATGACGAACTTAACCCAAAATTGTGGATAAACTATTCAAGAATGACATTAATACATAAAAAAAATAAAGAACGTATAACTGTTGATTTAAACTTAACATTTAAAAACCATACAAATAACAAAATTGACTTGCCTTATTTAACAATTATTGAAGTAAAACAAGAACATTTTTTCTATAATTCTGATTTTATTCAACTATTACATCAGGCAAAAATTCAACCAACAAGAATAAGCAAATATTGCACAGGAACTGTTCTTTTAAATAAAAATATAAAATACAACAACTTTAAAAATAGATTATTAACTCTAAATAAACTTAATTATGATAACAAATATTCTTACTGTTTTGTCAGGTGATAAAATTTTTGGTCTCGGAGTTTTTGACTCTCAAAGTTTCTTGGAACTAATTATTCGTTTTGCATTTAATATGCTCATAATCTTTATTATAGTCCGTTATCTATATTATGCTTCAACAAAACGAAAAAACTATTTATTTACTTATATTGTAATCAGTGTATTGATATTTTTCTTAACATACTTATTGAGTAGTATCAAATTACGATTAGGTTTTGCTTTCGGATTATTTGCTGTATTTGGAATTTTAAGATACAGAACCGAAACTATACGAATAAGAGAGATGACTTACCTGTTTGTTATTATCGCTGTCTCGCTTATTAATGCTTTATGCAACAAAAAAGTTAGCTATATAGAACTTTTGTTTGCCAATTTAGTTATAATAGGAATAATCTGGAGTATAGAAAAAATAAAATCTTTAAAAACCGAACTTTCCAAAACTATTACTTATGAAAAAATTGAACTCATAAAACCTGAAAACAGAGAATTGTTAATACAGGACATTGAAAAAAGAACCGGTATTAAAATCAATAGAATAGAAATAGGTAGAGTAAACTTCCTGAGAGATACTGCTGATATAAAAATATTTTATTATGAAAATGATACTCTTAGACTAGATGAGATAGATCAAGGAACTAAACCTTATACTGAAAATGACGATGATTTTTAATGAAATATTTTTTTCTAATATTTGACCTGAATTCATCTTTATATCCATAACTCATAATTGATAATTGATAATTCGTAATTGATAATTCGTAATTCGTAATTGATAATTGATAATTGATAATTCGTAATTGATAATTCGTAATTCGTAATTGATAATTGATAATTCATAATTCATAATTTATAATTCGTAATTCGTAATTGATAATTGATAATTGATAATTCGTAATTCATAATTCATAATTCGTAATTCGTAATTCGTAATTCGTAATTCGTAATTCGTAATTC
>CAZOSY010000284.1:0-3337 GCA_964582565.1 uncultured Bacteroidales bacterium
TTTTCTCTTTTTATTGCCAAATCAATAAAATCAAACAATTCAAAATTCACCCTGTAAAATAATCAGGCATCAGTCGGGCGCCTGACCGAACTGCCTGATTATTTTTGCTCTTAGTGAAATATCCGCCTAATGCAGATTTTACCCTGTTGGATATAAAACAGCTACAACAGGGCAGGCGGGATAAATACGCAAAATTATTTCACGGGGTAAACAATTTAGCAATGTAACAATTATTTAATTATAAAAGTAAAAATTTAACCCTTTTGCAGTATAAAAGTTAAAAATAAAAATGTTACAAGTTGCTATACTTTTAATTTCATTCTCAATCTATGAATGATTACAATAAAACCTATTGTCTCCCTATTATTTTCTTTAAACCATTGCACTCGGTCCAGCAGAATAACCGTTGATAGTATAATTCCTTATATATTTGATGAATATTTTCTCCATTTTTCAATACATTGAAGCATATCTTCGGGCAAATCCGAATCAAAATATACATATTTTCCTGTTGATGGATGTTTAAATCCTAACGACTTTGCGTGTAGTGCCTGACGCTGTAATATTTTGAAACAATTACTAACAAACTGTTTATATTTAGAAAAGGTTGTTCCTTTTAAAATCATATTACCTCCATAAGCCCTGTCATTAAAAATAGTATGACCTGTATATTTAAAATGAGTTCGTATCTGGTGTGTTCTTCCTGTTTCTAACTTACATTCAATTAAAGTTACGTATCCAAAACGTTCTAATACTTTGTAATGTGTTACTGCATGTTTGCCATGGTCATTATCAGGGAAAACCGTCATTATTTTTCTGTTTTTAGGGCTTCGTCCTATATTACCGGTAATAGTGCCGCTATCTGCATCAATATTGCCCCATACAAGAGCTATATATATTCTGTCAATAGTATGATAAAAAAAATCTTTTGCAAGTTTATTTTGTGCAAGTTCATTTTTTGCAACAACCAAAATGCCGGAAGTATCTTTGTCAATACGATGAACCAGGCCGGGTCTAAACTCTTCATTATCACCAGATGGCAAATTATTTATATGATATACCAAAGCATTAACAAGAGTGCCTGTATAATTATTATGTGCCGGATGCACTACCATTCCTGCTTCTTTATTAACAATAATAATATCCTTATCTTCATACAAAATATTTAATGGAATATCTTCCGGAATAAGTTCAAAAACTTTTGGAGGATAAGACATTACAATTGAAATAATATCTTTTGGCTTAACTTTATAATTTGCTTTTACTGACTTGTCATTTACAATAATATTACCTGATTTTGCTGCATTTATAATTTTATTACGTGATATGCCTGCTATACGATTAGCTATATACTTATCTATCCTCAACGGCTCTTGTCCTAAATCAACAGCAAATCTGTAATGTTCATAAAACTCCTGTTCTGTATCAGACGATTTTAATTCTTTTTCCATATTTTTTTTAATAAAAGATAAAATCCAAATTTATATATAATAAATTAAAAATGCCTAAAATAAAGACGAATTGTTGAAATACAAATATTATGGAAAATAACAATAGAGCAATTTAGCAAAGCGGTCTCATAAGCGTAAGCGAATAATTGAGCAACTTAGCGAAGTTTACCAAGTTAAATCATTTTTATTTAACATGGCTATCTCATCCGCCTCAGGCGGAAAGTGAGTAATTGAACAATGCAAAAACGCAATATTTTTTTTGTTAGATTACTGAAATATCAAGCCATTCAGAGTTTTTGGCTCTATATGGAATATAGTGGGTAATAATTATTTTGATATTATATATTTACGTTAGCACCAACCGTAAAAAATCCTACTTTTGTAAATCAATTTTAGAATTATATTTTAACTGTAAATTTATTTTAGGATTTAAGTATTAACCTGTAAACTTTTTTTAGGACGAGACAACCGCTAATTTAGCACATTTGCTTTTGCCTCTTCTATTTTTTAAATGGAATGGCAAAAGCAAAAGAGCCAAATTTCCCAACCCACAAGAAAAAAAATCGCAAAAAGAAATCTGCATACAATAAAAATTATTAAATTCTGTTATACACTTGATGATAATCAAAAATATAGTGAGAAAATTAACAAACACTATTTTGCCTGTGGCTGTGAAACCGGAACTTATTTTATGGTTATAGCAATTTTATTTACAATACTATTTTCCACATTTAGATTCATTTTTAAAGACACTTCTTTATTGTGGAGCATTATTTATTCTGCAATTTTTGTATTAATCTTTTCCATAACAGGTAAATTAATTGGTCTATTGTTTGCAAAAATAAATTTGTTCAGAACAAAAAAAAAATAAACAAAAAATATCCGCAATAACTATAGAAAAAATTAAAACTAAAAGACAATAAAAAAATTCATCTTACTGTTATTACTGACAACAGTTTCGTTGCTCACAACAGCTCAAAATCCCGATACTAGCGTTAACAAAAATGAAATCGGAACCCTTTTGTTTGGTATTAGAAGTAATCTTGGACAATTTCACCCAATACAGGCGTCGTTTTTTAATGGTATTGACTACAAAAGACATTTCAACAAATCCGCTATTAGGGTGGGTATTGACTATCGTAACCGTTATAGGAAAGAAGGTGCCGAATTTGAAACAACAAACAATTATAAAGAGATGAGGATAAGAACCGGTTTTCAAAAAATGTTTGGTAACAAAATAATCAAACCTTATTTAGCAACAGATATTATTTTTACTAAAATAATATCTCAAAGTGAAACCTACCCAGGTGCGTGGTTAAATCCTTATGAAAAGCAATATTTAAGATACTGGGGAGTAGGATTAGCACCAACTTTTGGATTAAACTTCAAACTAAGCAATACACTTTCTTTATCAATTGAATCAAACTTTGAAATTCTTGGGGTAAATAAGCAAGGAACAAAAACGGTCAATAATAAAGCAACGGAAATAAATTCAAAAGAGTTTGTAAACAGAATAAACCCGATAAATATATTTTCGTTGAACTATAAATTTTAAAAAGAGAGAACTATGTGGTTAGTCGGTGTCTTTGCTGGACAACCTTTCCCCTCTGAACGCCCACCCTATTTGCAAGCATATTTCCTTTTGCCTTTTTTTATTTTTTATGGAATTGGCAAAAGTAAAAGAGCTTGCAAATCCAGTCCCGACAGAAAAATTGTTTTTAAAAAATTTCCTTTCCAAAAAGAAAAAATTTAAACTGCAACCGCACAGCACCCCCCGCCAATGTTTATGCTTATAGGTGGCAGACGGGGAAGAACGATTGATAAAATTTTTAGTTTTGATAATTGAAATTGTAAATGAAATGCCCAATTCAAAAGCAGGGAATCAT
>CAZOSY010000285.1:0-3336 GCA_964582565.1 uncultured Bacteroidales bacterium
ATACCCTATACCTTATTTCCCTATACCTGAATAGTTACAATTATTAAAAAATGTTTATTAATTATTTTACCTCACAAATAACAATCAACAGTGTTTAGCTGTCCGACCAGGGCTCGAACCTGGACTCTTCTGAACCAGAATCAGACGTGTTGCCAATTACACTATCGGACATTTTTATTAAAAAATTATTTGCAAAGATAAAAAAAAAATATTAATTATTTTTTTATCTTTGTATTTTTTATATCTTTATATCTATGAATTTTTTAAAAATAATATTGTTTCCAATATCATTGCTTTACGGATTAATTGTATTATTTCGTAATAAGCTATATGATTATGGTATATTATGTTCTAAAAGTTTTGACGTTCCTATTATTTCTGTTGGTAATCTATCTAATGGAGGAACAGGAAAAACTCCACAAGTAGAATATATTATTCGCTTACTTAAAGAATATTTTTCTGTAGCTGTATTAAGTAAAGGATATAAAAGAAAGACAAAAGGATTTTTGCTTGTTTCTGATAAATCTACTTCAAATGATGTTGGTGATGAGCCACGACAATACAAACAAAAGTTTAAAGATATAAAAGTTGCTGTTGCTGAAAACAGACGTAAAGGGATAAAAACTCTTTTAAAAAAATATTCAAATCTTGATGTAATACTTTTAGATGATGCATTTCAGCACCGTGTTGTTAATCCCGGATTATCAATAATATTAACTGATTATTATCACATGTTTTCTAATGATTATTTATTCCCTACCGGGACTTTAAGAGAGTCAAGGTCAGGTGCTAAAAGAGCTGATATTATTATAGTTACAAAAACACCTAAGGTTTTTTCTCCTATTACAAGAAGGAGATTGATATCTGAGATAAAGCCAAAACCTTTTCAACGAGTATATCTTTCTTACATTAAATTTGGAATGTTAACTGCTATAAAGGGAACAAATTGTGAGCCAGTAAAAGAAAAATATAATTCTATCATAATGCTTACAGGAATAGCTAATCCTTACCCGTTGAAGATGTATTTAAAAGATATGTGTAGACATTTGATTTCTATAAAATTTTCAGACCATCATAAATATTCAAAAAGGGATTTATATAGAGTTGTAAAAAAATTTAATAATGTTATTTCAAAAGATAAGATTATTGTTACAACAGAAAAAGATGTTATGCGTATTGAAGAACCAAATTTATTGGAAATTATTGAAAATTTACCTGTTTTTTATATGCCTATTGAGATAGAATTTCATAAAAGCAATAAAAATGATAAAATTATTAATCTTGGTTATACAGAATTTAATAAACAAATAATAAATTATGTTAAAAAAAATAAAACAAACAACGGAGTTTATAAACAACGAAGTTGATAATTTCAAACCTCAGGTAGGAATAATCCTTGGAACAGGGTTAGGAGGTTTGGTAAAAGAAATTAAAATAAAATATACTTTATCCTACAAATCAATACCTAATTTTCCTGTTTCAACAGTTAAAGGTCATCAGGGAAAACTTATTTTTGGTATCCTTGGCGGAAAAAATGTTGTAGCAATGCAGGGACGTTTTCATTATTATGAAGGATATTCTATGCAAAAGTTATCTTTTCCTATAAGAGTGATGAAATATTTGGGTATAGAACTACTTATTGTTTCAAATGCCAGTGGTGGTGTAAATTCTGATTTTTCAATTGGTGATATAATGATTATAGAAGACCATATAAATTTGATGCCAACTAATCCTTTGATAGGAGAAAATTTTTATGAGTTAGGTCCGCGGTTTCCTGATATGAGCGAAGCTTATGATAAAAATATTATTGAGAAAGCTATTAAAATAGCAAATGCACATAA
Organism: uncultured Bacteroidales bacterium; assembly: GCA_964582565.1. Classification (GTDB taxonomy): domain Bacteria; phylum Bacteroidota; class Bacteroidia; order Bacteroidales; family CAZZDX01; genus CAZZDX01. The sequence goes on from CAZOSY010000285.1 coordinate 1,842, forward strand.
TTTTAAATACCAAAAAGGTGTTTATGCTGCTCTTACAGGTCCTTGTTTTGAAACGCCTTCTGAATACAGTCGAATAAAGAATATTGGAGCTGATGCAGTTGGAATGTCAACAGTTCCGGAAGTGATAACTGCCCGTCATATGAATATCCCTTGTTTTGCTATTTCTATAATTACAGATTTAGGGATTAAAGGTAAAATTGTACAAGTGTCTCATAAGGAAGTTATTGAGGCTGCAAGTAATGCTGAACCCAAAATGACAATTATTATAAAAGAACTTATTGCTTGTTTATAAAAATATTAAATAAAATAATGAAAAAATTATTGTTTGTTCTGTCATTATTAAGTATTTTTATTTATTCATGCAATAATAAAGGAGAAAAAAGCCAAGATGAATTTATAATTAAATGTGATTTTACAAAAACAAAAAACGATACGATTTATTTGGAAGAATTGTTATCACAAAGTGTAGTGCCTATAGATTCAACTATTATTGATAAGAATGGTAAATTTACATTCAAATATAAGCCGGAAGAAACAAGTTTTTATGTTCTTAGGACAAAAAAGAGTAATTCTGTTATATTATTAATTGATAAAGGTGAGAATATTAATATTACTGCTGATGTGCGACAAATATCAAAGACATATACAATAAAAGGTTCAAAAGGGTCCGAGCTTATAAGAATATTAAATGCTCATATATATGATAATTATGATAAACTTGATTCTCTTCAGGTTGTTTTTCAGGAAAGAAAAAATGATTCTAATTTTGTAAAAGTCAAAAAATTTCTTGATTCTACATACTATGCAATATTTAAAGATCAAAATCTTTTTATAAAGGACTTTATTGATAAAAATCCAAATTCTTTAGCATCACTCATTGCTATACATCAGTCATTTAACAGAAGAAGAATATTATCTCCGGATAATGACTTTGAATATTTTAAAAAATTAGATAAAAATCTTATGAAAGCTTATCCTGATAATACACAGGTTATTGATTTTCATAAAATAGTTGAGCATCTCAAACTTTTAGCTGTTGGTTCTGTTGCTCCTAATATAACTCTAAATAATACTGATGGCAATCCGGTAGCTCTGTCTTCTTTAAGAGGAAAAACTGTTTTTCTTGTATTCTGGGCTTCATGGTGTCATTTTTGCAAAGAAGAGATACCAAATCTTGTTAGTTTATATGATAAATATAAAGATGATGGCTTTGAAATTTATGGTGTCTCTCTTGATAAAGATAAACAAGCTTGGTTAAGTGCAATTAAAAATTATAAAATATCATGGATTCAGGTAAGTGATACAAAAGCATGGGGAAGTCCAGTTATTAAACTTTATAATCTTAAAGCAATACCAGCAACATATTTGCTTGATAAAAACGGAAAAATTATTACTAAAAATATACAAGGTAAAGAATTAGCCACTAAACTTACTGAAATATTTAAAAAATAAAGTTTTATCTTTACAAAATAATAATCCAAGTTATCATAAATAA
>CAZOSY010000286.1:0-3309 GCA_964582565.1 uncultured Bacteroidales bacterium
GATTAGGTATTAAGACGACAATTTTTTAAAATCATCACCAGTAGGGTTCTGAAATATTTTAAGTTCAAATTCAGGTATAATTGCTAATATATGGTCAAATATATCAGATTGAATTGCTTCATAATTTGCCCATTTTTGGTCATTACTAAAAACATATATCTCAACAGGCAACCCTTTTTCCGTTGGCTGTAGTTGCCTTACTAAAAATGTCATATCATTATGAATCTTTGGATGCTGTTTTAAATATTCTTCAACATATTTTCTAAATACACCAACATTAGTTAATCTTCTACCATTAACAGAAACAGATTCGTCAACATTATGTTTTTTATTAAACTCTTTTATTTCTTTCTGTTTATCGTTTATATAATCAATTATTAGTTGTATTTTTTTTAACTTATCCAACATTTTTTCTGTACAAAATTTTACACTCTTCATATCAATACTTATAGAACGTTTTATTCTTCTTCCTCCTGATTCTTCCATTCCACGCCAATTAATAAAGGAATCTGATACAAGCGAATAAATAGGTATAGTACTTATTGTTTGGTCCCAATTTTTTACTTTTACTGTATTTAGCGTAATCTCTATAATTGTTCCGTCTGCATTATTACCTGGCATTGATATCCAATCACCTATTCTTACCATATTATTAGCTGATAATTGAATACCTGCAATAAATCCCAATATACTATCTTTAAAGACCAACATCAGCACAGCAGCCAAAGCTCCTAAACCACTTAAAAAATAAACAGGACTTTTATTTAATATAATTGATAAAATCAGGATAAATCCGGTAAAATATATAATAATTTTTGCTAATTGTATAATACTTTTTATAGGACGGTTTTTGGAAGCAGACAAAGTGCTATATATCTTATGCAAAGCATTTAAAAAAGAATCTATAATCAGCAATCCTATAATTATCAGATAAATATATATTGCTGATACGATTATAGAAACAGTGTGAGGGTAACTAACTAATGCCAGTTTAACAGAATAATAAATTACTAAAGCAGGTGCTAAATTTGCCAAACGATTAAAAAATCCTTGTTCTAATAAGACATCATCCCATTTGGTCTTACTTTTTGTTACAGCTTTTTTTATTATAAATAAAATAATCTTTTTTGTTATTATATAAGCCAAATAACTTAAAGCAAGGATAACGACTATTATGATAACAATTTTTAAAACTGTTGCTATATTTTCAGCCAGTCCTATATTTACCAGCCATTCTTTAAATCTGTATCCTAATGTTAAATTCATATATAATTTTTTAGTTACAATATTTTGTTTTTAATTTTTGTCTTTTGTCTTTTGCCTTTTGCCTTTTGCCTTTTGATTTATTTTGTCTTTTATCTTGAAAACAATCATTTATTCATTACTATGTAATCCGCATTCTTTATGTTCATAATATTCCCACCACCATCTGCCTGAACGAATATCCTCTCCCTGTTTAACAGGTCTTGTACAAGGTTGACATCCTATACTCATATATCCTTTATCATGCAAAGGATTATAAGGAACGTTATGTTTCTTTATATATTCCCACACTTGCGTCCATGTCCAGTTAACAAGTGGATTAATATTTATAAGATTATTATTATCATCCCATTCAAACATTTGCGAATCTTCGCGTGAAACAGATTGTTCTTTTCTTATACCACAAATCCATGCATCTAATCCTTTTAATGCTCTTTCTAATTGTCTGACTTTTCTTATATTACAACACAATCTCCTATTCTCAACATTATCATAAAAAAGATTTATACCTTTTTCTATTACCATTTTTTCAACATGCTCATTATCAGGGAAAAATATTTTTATTTTAATATTATATCTTTTTTGCGTTTCAGATATCAAATTATAAGTCTCCGGAAATAATCTTCCGGTATCTAAAGTAAAAATTTCAGCATATTTATCTATTGATGCAATCATATCAATTATTACCTGATCTTCTAATCCAAAACTTGAAGCAAAGGCAATTTTATGTTTAAATTTATTAAGAGAAAAAGATATAACCTCTTGAGGTGATGCATTCTTAAATTGTAAGTTAAACTTTTTTATATCTTTATTCATCGCATTATTTTTTTAATTAAAAAAAAACAAAATTAAAATTTTTATCTGTTAATCAAAATATTGTTTTAATGTAAATATATCTTTAACCCTAACACCTTTTTCTGTATGCTTAACTGTGCAGCATTCATTATAATAATCGTGTTCAAAGAATAAAATAAATCCTTTGTCAGCAGCTTTATTTAAAAAATCTTCTTTTTCTTTTAATGAAATCAAGGGCTGAATATCATAACTGGGAATATAAGGAAGAGGAATATGTGCAACAGAAGGAATAAAATCTGATACAAAAACAATGATTTTGCCTTTATATCTTATCATTGGTATTATTTGTCCTTGTGTATGACCATTATAAATTTTAAGATAAATATTGGATTTAAAATTCACTTCATCATTTATAAATTTTAAATGTTTTTTTTCCATAACAGGCAAAAAATTTTCTTTAAAATACGATGCCTTTTCTCTTGCATTAGGGTTAACAGCCCAATCCCATTGTGCCTTACTACACCAATATGTTGCATTTTTAAATACCAGTTGTGTCTCTGTTTTGTCCTTATTATATTTTACACCACCACCACAATGGTCATAATGCAAATGAGTAAATATAACATCGCTTACATCATCAAAAGAAAATCCGTTTTTGGAAAATGCATTTTCAAGATTATTATCTTCAAATAAATGAAGATAACCATAAAATTTTTCGCTTTGCTTATTGCCCATTCCCGTATCAATAAGTATAAGTTTACTGTTATCTTTAATTAAAAGACATCTGGAACAACTGTTTATTAAATTATTCTCGTCTGATGGTATAAATTTTCCCCATATTGTCTTTGGGACAACGCCAAAACTAGCGCCACCATCTATCTTCCAATTTTCTGCTTTTATAACATAAAGATTCATATTAGGATTTACATTTAATTTAGATGGGTTCTAAAAGTTCATCCCGTTGGATTAACCCCGTCAGGCATCTGCCTGATCCAACGGGGTAAACATCCTACGGGATTCATTTTTTTACCCTGTTAAATATGCTCCGCATTTAACTGGTTAAACTTTTGAATAGAGAAAATTGCAGAACCCGCCTGTCTGCCGTGCCAACGGCACAGGTAGATTAATCAATTTTCATTAATCTTGGCAAAGATATAATAGTTTTTTTTTAATATCACATAGTATGAATTTTAGCTCTAAATATTATTTTGAGGTGCTACATAAAATAGTATTTTACCAGCTACCCTATTT
>CAZOSY010000287.1:0-3308 GCA_964582565.1 uncultured Bacteroidales bacterium
ATAATATTTTAATATAGTAAATAAAAATAATTTACTTTTGTCTGAATTTATTTATCAAAGCAAATCAAACAAAACAACATATTAATTTGAGCAAAAAACTAAATATAAAGTTTGTTGCATCTGTAATAAAAAACTTGTCTTTACTGTTAAGTATATTATTGTTTTCTTATTCCATAACAGCTCAGAATAATGAACAAGTATTTTATAACAATCTTATTATTGGAACAAAAGTGCATTATGGATTTGTAATGAGTCATCATAAAAGTATGGGACATCTTACTACCAGCCATTTTCCTGCATTTGAAATTGATTTTAATAAACAGACATACGGCAAAAAATTATGGCAACAATTATATAATTATCCTGTAATTGGTATTGGTTACTGGCATTCTGATTTAGGCAACTCTACAATTTTGGGTAACGTTCATGCTATATTTCCTTATATTAACTTTGTATTAAAAAAACAAAGTAATTTTACTATGAATTTTCGTTTTGGTTTAGGTTTTGGATGGTTAAATGAAAGATTTGACCGTTTTGAAAATTATAAGAACATAGCAATAAGTTCACATTTGAACGGATGTATGAATCTAAACTATAAATTGGAATGGGAATTTAACAGAATGTTTTTTTCTACAGGAATTGGATTAATGCATCTTTCCAATTGTGCATATAAAATTCCTAATTTGGGTATTAATATTGGAACAGTCAATTTAGGTGTCTCTTATAAAATTGATAATAGTAAAAGAAAACTAATAAAAAATGACTTAGACACTGTTAAAAAGTTATCAGATTTTTATATCATTGTTTCTTATGGAATAAAAGAAATTTATCCTCCTTGTGGTAAAAAATATTCTGAATATGATATTTCTTTAAATTACTCAAAAATTTTAAGTCATAAGAATAAAATTCTGGCAGGAATAGACCTTTTTTATGATGAATCAAATATTGAAATATTAAAAAGAGATAGCATAGATATAAAAAATAAATATTCTGTAATAAAGCCCGGAGTTAATGTTGGATATGAATTAATTTTTTCAAAAACATCATTTATTATACAAACAGGCGTATATATATATGCAAAAGAAAAAAGCGATGGATTTTTTTATCACAGATTTGCATTAAGACATGATATATCAAAACATTTTATAATCAATCTTTCGTTAAAAACACATTTTGCAAGAGCAGATTGTATGGAATTTGGAATAGGGTATAAATTTTAAAAAAATATAAACAGATGAAACACATAATCAGAAAATATATAACAGGCATAGTTTTTTTTCTAGCCAGCTTGTCTCTTGTCTGCTGTAAGAAAGAAAGTATGTTTGACTTATTTAAAAGTACAGGCAAAATAATCAAAGAACAAAGAGAAGCAGATTATTTTGATAAAATACAATTGGAAGATAATATAAATTTGATAATTACACAGGATACAATAAATAAAATTGTTGTGCAGGCAGGAAAAAATCTTTTAGAGTTAATAAAAACTGATGTTAAGGATAATTGTCTAAACATACATAATGATAATAAATGCAACTGGGTAAGAAGTTTTGATAAAGAAATAAATGTATATGTTTCATTAAAAAATCTTCAAAACATATACTATAGTGGTTCTGGAAAGATTTCAACTACAAATACTATTATAACAGATTACTTAGAGATAAATATAAAGAGTGGCTCTAACGTTGTTGATTTATCAATAGATGCTAATATATCATGGTTTAATATACATACAGGACCTGGTGATATAAAAATCCGTGGTAATTCAGGAGTTAACTATCTGTATTCAGCAGGAAGCGGTATTGCTGACTGCAGGGACCTTATCACGGGATATACTTTTATTACCAACAAAGGAACTAATAGTTGCTATATAAATGTAACAAAAGAATTAGAGGCAAAAATAAAATATCTTGGGGATATATACTATACAGGAAATCCTTATTCTATAACAGAAGATATTACAGGGCAAGGTAAATTAATTGAAATTAACTAAATTTATATTACAAAAATTTTAAATATTTATAAAAATGGAAACAATGGAAACAATAAAAAAAATAGGAGTTTTAACATCCGGAGGAGATGCACCGGGAATGAATGCTTGTATAAGAGCTATAGTAAGAACAGGTATTTATTATAATTTAAAAGTTGCAGGCATCTTGAATGGATATGAAGGTATGATGAATGATAAGTGTGAAAATCTTTATGAGCATTCTGTTTCCAACATTATTCAAAGAGGAGGAACAATATTAAAGACAGCACGAAGCCAAAGATTTAAAACTGCTGAAGGAATGAAGACAGCTTACAGAAACTTAAAAAGAGAAGGTATAGATGCACTTATTGTAGCAGGAGGCGATGGAACCTTTCGCGGAGCAAATGCCTTTCTGAAAACATTTAACTTCCCTGTCATAGGAATACCTGCTACTATTGATAATGACTTATATGGAACCGATTATACTATTGGCTTTGACACAGCCACAAATACAGTAGTTGAAGCTGTTGATAAAATAAGAGATACGGCAAGTTCTCACAATCGTATGTTCTTTATTGAAGTTATGGGCAGAGATGCCGGATTTTTGGCTGTTAATAGTGGTATTGCTGTAGGAGCAGAAGATATATTAATTCCTGAGACAAAAACACATATAAAAGACCTGATAAAACGACTTGAACAAGGTATCAGGGAAAATAAAAAATCTGCTATTATAATAGTAGCTGAAGGTGATGATGCTGGCGGTGCTTATGATATTGCCAAAAAAGTTAAAGAAAAATTTGACTATTATGATACAAGAGTTACTGTACTTGGACATATACAAAGAGGTGGTACACCGAGTTGTAAAGACAGAATATTAGCCAGCACATTGGGATTTGAAGCTGTAAAAGCTATTATAAATAAAAGAAAAGGAGAAATGATAGGAATAGTTAACAAAAAAATTGTTTATACTCCTTTTGAAAAAGCCGTTAAACATAACAAAGATATAGACAGAAAAATGATGAAAATGGCAATGATATTATCATCATAGATAGAACTATTAACTGAATCCGTGATATATTCTTTTCTAACAAATTTGATTAGCACTTTTTTAAATTTGTCTTGTTTTTATTTGCAAAATCCTCTTGAAAAAGTTTATAAAAAATAAATTTTATCAAAATCCCAAGCATTTTTTCTATTTTACTTATCAAACCTGCCTGTGGCAGACAGGTTTGATATACAAAACTATATGAAAAAGAAATTAAAATTAACGAGATATACTATTACTTTTTAAAATCTTGTTTTTTTAGCAAGTTTTTTTATACTGAATCAAGTTCAGCACAAA
>CAZOSY010000288.1:0-3285 GCA_964582565.1 uncultured Bacteroidales bacterium
TGTCATTCCGAATGGAGCTAAGCGGAATGAGGAATCTCAAGCTAAATTAAAATAGAGTAGCTGGTAAAATACTATTTTATGTAGCACCTCAAAATAATATTTAGCCCATATCTCAAGTTTACTTCCTGAGGAATAAAAAATGATTGATTAAAATAATTAAACTGTTAAACTGTTAACAGGGTTTGTTCAGAAAGTCAAATTTTGGGCTAAAGCCCATATTTTTGTTTTATTTCTATCCCCGACTTGAAAGTCGGGGTAACTGATATTCAAATGGAACATTCCGTATTTATCGGAATAGTTCATTTTTTTTTGTTTGTCAATTACCCCGTCATTTATGGCGGGGCTTAAGATAAAGCCATTTTAGGGCTTTAGCCCAAAATCAGCCAGGCGCCTGAATGATTTGACTTTTTGAGCAGACACTAATCATTTCTTTGATATTTTTTAAAAAAAATAGTAAAAATATATAAAAAAATACTTGCTGTTTTTTATAAAATGATTATATTTGTAGTATCCTTAAATTCTTGTGGATTTAAGGTATTACCTTATTAAAATTCAAAATTTTGCAGAGGGCATAGTGATATTATCCTTGTCCCCGCATTAAAAAACAGGGCTAATGATATATATTTTCCAAAAGTTTATGAACTTAACGATTTTTGATTTTAGAAGTGCCTGTAAATCAGTGTTCTGAAATCGTTAACTTAGCGAAGCTATCTCACGAACACCTTTGAAAATAAATAATATTGTGAGTAATCCCTTAGTTTAATAGAAAAATTAAACGGGCTAAACTTGTTAGAAATTCAATAATGACCAAATTGTTTGATATTATGAACAGACACTATATAGTGTCTGTTCATAAAGTGAGATAAAACCGTTAAAACGGTTCTTTGAGTTGTATCGCATCTCATTAACCCCTGACTTAAGTCAGGGGCTAATAGTAACTTACATTAATCTTTAACCGTTTTAACGGTTTTCCAAAATTTAAAAATTATACTTTATAGACAGACACTATATAAGGTGGGAGAGGAGCCACAATAAAATTGAAATACAAAAAAAGATTATGAAAAAATTTTTACTCGTTTTTATATTAATAATTTTTATTACTAATAATATTTTTTCGCAAACAGTATATAAAAACTATTGGGATGGCTCTGCCTATTTTAAGATAAAATCTGATATTGAAATTCCTGTTTATAAGTCCAATGTTAATAATCTGAAAGATTTTGATAAGTTTCCAGAAATAAAACAAATAATAAAAAAATATAAAGTTATTAAGATTGAAAAACCTTTTAAGACCATTGCATTACAAAACATATATAGAATTTCTTTTAATAGCATTTCTGATATAGAATATTTAATCAGGGATTTGCAAAATATAGATTTTGTTAAATATGCTGTTAAAAATCAAATTTACAGATTATCAAGTGTCCCTGATGATGTTAATTCAAATCAGTGGTATTTTGATTTAATTCAGGCATATAATGCATGGGATATTACAACAGGCAGGCAATATATAAAAGTTGCAATAGTTGATGATGCCTGCAAAATATCACATCCTGATTTAACACAAAATATTTATACTAATATTCAGGAAATCCCGGATGACAGTATAGATAATGATAATAACGGGTATATTGACGATGTTCATGGTTATGATGTTGCTGATAATGATAATGACCCGGAGCCACCTCTTAGTCATCCGTGGTATAGCTGGATGAACGATGCTTTTTCTCACGGAACACATTGTTCCGGTATTGCTTCTGCTGTAACTAACAATGGAACAGGTATTGCTTCTATAGGATATGGCGTAAGTATTATACCTGTAAAATGCACAAAAGATACCACTTCTCTTCCTTTGGCTATGGATGAAACTGCTACAGGAATTGATTATGCTATTGCTGCCAAAGCTGATATTATTAGTATGTCATGGGTTAGCGGCACAAAGGACTCTGTTGTAACAGATGCTATTAATGCAGCACATCAGGCAGGAATTATTTTGGTTGCTGCTGCAGGAAATAATGGTGATACTACCTGGGGATATCCTGCTTCCAATGATTATGTTATCAGTGTAGGTGCAACTACATATAATGATACTATTGCTGATTTTTCAGAACGCAATAGCATGATAGATGTGATGGCTCCCGGTGATGATATATGGAGCACTGTGCGTAAAGATAATGGATATTCATATATGCAGGGAACTTCAATGTCATGCCCAATGGTTGCAGGACTGTGCGGACTTATGCTCTCAATAGATTCGTCTCTTACATCCGAAGTAATAGAAAATTGCCTGAAATCTTCATGCGATAATATTGACTCTGTTAATCCTTCTGCAACAGGTATGATGGGAGCAGGCAGAATAAATGCTTATAATGCTCTAATATGTATAGAAGATATTGTAAATATCAATAAATATAATGTTAATAATAAATTAATTATTTATCCTAATCCTGCTGATAAACAACTCATTATTAAATCTTTAAATAAAAAATATAATAATATTGAAATTTATAATTCATTAGGAAAACTTATCTTACATAAAAATATTGACTTAACAACAAAAAATCCATTTATTATTGATATTGATAATTTTTCAAATGGTATTTATATAATTAAAGCTTCAGAAGGGAATAATATTGCTATTGGCAAGTTTGTTGTAAATAAATAAAATGTTATACTTTATCACATTAGCATCCGAAAGTTTTTCAAAATCACTAAAAAAAATCTTGAAAGCCCTATAAATAGGGATTTGTTTTTTTATTTTCAGAAAAATAAGTCGCATTTTGGAATAAATTCTGCCTGCTTTAAAACACTTATTCTTTTAGCTCCTTGCCCTATATGATTGTATCTGTTTGCGGCAGGCAGGTACGTAATCTAATGATAAGTAGAAAAATAGACATATTCGTATTTTTTCAATAAAATTTGAAAATTTTTTAGTTTGTTTAGAAATAATTCGTTAAAATTTAGGGGATTATATAAGAAAAAGGACTTATCTTTGTCCTAAAATATAACCTTATGTTAATTAGTGTCTGTTCGTAAAGTAAGTGTTTAGTTCGGAATGTTCGAGTTCGAGGCTTGCGCAGTATTGAAAATCAGGAGTTTACTTTTGTAAATGACTGATTTGAAAGACAAGCATAACGAAGAAATCGGACATTATGGACAAACACTAATTAATTCAAAATTTTAATATAAATGCGTAAGGCAACTGCTAGAACCAACGGGCTGAATCCAACAATATAAAGGGGAGTTCTAATAATTGGTTTTGTATATGAAAGTGAGCGAAAAATA
>CAZOSY010000289.1:0-2554 GCA_964582565.1 uncultured Bacteroidales bacterium
TCGGGGTGTAGCGCAGTCCGGTTAGCGCATCCCGATTAGGATCGGGAGGGTCGCATCCTCTATTTGAAGAACATATTAACCGGTGAAACTCGGGGTGTAGCGCAGTCCGGTTAGCGCACCTGCTTTGGGAGCAGGGGGTCGCAGGTTCGAATCCTGCTACCCCGACTAGGTTTTAGAGCTTTTAAAAAAACAAAGTGTACAGTTTTATGCACAGTTCTTATAAGAAGGCTGTACTGCTGAATACTTTTTTATTTTATACTTGTGTAAGATTTTAGATTAAAACTTGTTACTAACTAACCTGTAAATATCATCTTCTTGCATATCATTATTCGTCTGTAAAGCTCCCTGATTATAAGATACGGCGTATTTCACACCCCATCTACATATGTGTCGGTCTCTAATCTCGTCTTACATGGCTATTTAGTATTCCCGTTTACTGAATTTTAATAAACTCACCTGAATAAGAACATTAGTAAAAATGTAAAGGTCTGTTTGTGTTACTTCAGCAAACTTGAAAATTGCGTTAAAACAATTATTTAGGTATAACTATCCACCAGGGTACAGATAATTGCTCTATGGGACTTTTATGAAACTTTATGGAACTTTTAGAGGTGACTACATGCGTCAACTAATTTGCAAACCAATGTTCAGAAATTCATTCTAATGTTTAACATTGTTCTTCACCTTGCCGATAAATATTTTTGAAGGCTTAAAAGCAGGGATAAAATGCTCAGGAATAATTATAATAGTATTCTTTGAGATATTCCTTGCAGTCTTTTCAGCTCTTTTTTTCACAATAAAACTGCCAAATCCCCGAAGATATACGTTTTTATCTTTGACAAGTGAATTTCTAACTGTTTCCATGAAAGCCTCAATTATCTCTTGTACCGTCCGCTTTTCAATACCGGTATTTTTTGAAATTTCGTTTACAATGTTTGCTTTTGTCATCTTTTAAAACCTTTAGTTACCAATAGATTGTTATCATAACAAATGTAAAAGATTTCCAACAATAAATTAAACACTTAACTATTTTTATTTTCATTCAGAAGTTTTCCAAAAGCAAATAGATATTGCTGGTGTCCTCTGTAATAAAAAATTCTGCTTTTTATATATTTCAAGAAAATTAGCCCGCTTTTTTGGTGGTTTATAGCTTTTTGGTTCGGAGGTGTTAAAGTCGATGTAAGTTAGTCTTGACATATGGTCAATATATGGGTGTAAGCTCACATAACTATATCAAGTAATGGTAAATTACCAGAAAAGGGGTAAGTTGAATATGGTATTTGCATAAATTCTGGTTGGTTCTGTATTTTGATTCGTTTTGCACCTTCATCTATTTAATTTCAGACATAATCTAAAGAAGCTAAATCAGGAATAATAAAATATACTCATTCATGTTTATCAACCTCTGCTATGAAAATTATTTATTCATTATTAAGTTCTTTGGATCATTATCGGAAATAGTTCCCGGAATAACCCCCAAATTTTATTATTCTCGTTAGCTATTCTTTTAATCGGTTTTTTCAGACTTGTAATTTATTCTTTTTAGAATAACGGTTTATTCCTGTTTTTAAATAATATTCATCAAAATATACAACACTTTCTAAAGTTGTTGTGTATCTATTGGCAGTATGTTTGTGTTTTCTCTTTTGCGGTATAGCTATTAGATTTTCTTTTTCAAAAACTTTTTCAAAAAAAGTTCGTATTTTTTGTATATGTAAAACTTTCAAAAAATTCCACTTAAAACCCTTGCGTTATAAACTACTCCCTTTATACTTTTAATAACATTAAAACTTTCTTTTGGGTATTTCCATATTCTTTATTCCGAATAAAATATCTAAAACCTCTATATAATAGGACACATCTATTATTCAGGTGATTTCGCTTTTTTGTCTTGTTTTTGGGCAATAATGTCTCAATAATAGACAGGCTCTATTATTCGTGAGATTTTCAGACAAGAATTTCGTTATATTTTACAAAGAATACCTTTTAATACTTCCGGGAAGGCTACATTTATTGTATATAACATTTATGATTTTAATTTTTATTGTATACAATAATATTTAATGTTTTAATTTAGTATACTGTATTATTTAATGTTTTAATTTTTATTGTATACAATAATATTTAATGTTTTAATTTAGTATACTGTATTATTTAATGTTTTAATTAGTATACTGTATTATTTAATGTTTTATTCTTTAATGTATTTTAATATCGTGCATTTTACCTATATAAGGTAATTTTCACTGAGTGAATTTACCTTTAAAGAAAAAATCGACTATATAAAATAATAATTTCAACTACTTAATATTCCGAAAATATATATAAATGCTCTGCATAATATGCCTGCTCTATTATTCAGGGGGGTTTATTATGCTTTCAGAATAATAATTGATGCAGTAACATAAAAGAAATAAATTAATGACCTGTAAATTTTGCTCTATTGTAGGCCTGCTCTATTATTCAGAGGATTTTATCATGTTTTCAAAATAATAATTTTGCAGTAACATAAAAGAAATAAATTAATGACCTGTAAATTTTGCTCTATTGTAGG
>CAZOSY010000289.1:2654-3280 GCA_964582565.1 uncultured Bacteroidales bacterium
CCTGCTCTATTATTCAGAGGATTTTATTTTGCTTTCATAATATTAATTGACACAATTACATAGAGAGATTCATTTATGACCTGTAAATCGTGTCCTATTGTAAGCAGGTTCTACAATACAGGAGATTAGACCAAGCATAGTGTAATAATAGCTGATGTAATTATTAAAAAAATCATTTTATTGATTTGAAAATTGTGTTCTATTGTAGGCAGGCTCTACAATTATGGGGATTTTAATATATCTATAACAATATTAATTGATGCAATTAAATAAAGAAATAAATTAATGACCTGTAAATTTTGCTCTATTGTAGGTCTGCTCTATTATTCAGAGGGTTTTATTTTGGGTTCTGTCGCATCTGATCAAAAAATGGATTTTTTCAATCAAAGCCAGGACAATCCAAAATCATAAAACGTTGATTTTCAATAAAACATTTTTTAATTGGTTCACCATTATTAACATAAAATAGCTATCTTTTCACAGATGCGACAGAACCAAAAAATGTGGTTTTCCTATTATAAAAAATTCCTTTTTGTCTCAAACTTTTTCCTTCAGTATTATAATATTTTGGATTGTTACTAATAGGAAATGTCTGTTATCCGCCAGCCATCCTCATAAAGTTGGAA
>CAZOSY010000290.1:0-3261 GCA_964582565.1 uncultured Bacteroidales bacterium
TAACCACCACTATGGTGGTTATTTCTTAATTAGTTATCTCTTCAATTATTTGTTAATAGTCTGATAATCATTGCAAAAAAATTTCAATATTAATTTTGATTAAAATTTTTTTCGCTTTAAACACTGTCAGGTGCTTTGCACTCTGACAGGTTTAAAGCGAACTCTGACAGGTTTTGTAGAAATTTTATTCTTTTAGCATAAGTCGTTTAAAGTCAGTAACAGTAAGGTCTTTATCATTTTCAGCAAGATATTGTCGTATAGTTTTTTTATTATCTCTAATATATTTTTGATTTAGCAAAGTGTTTTCCTGATAGAATTTGTTTAGTTTACCAATAGCAATTTTTCCTATCATTTTTTCGGGTTTGCCTTCTCGTCTTGCTTGTTCTTTTCCTATTTCTATTTCATTTTCAACAATTTTAGGATTCACATCATTTTTATCTATTGCAACAGGACTCATAGCTGCTATTTGCATAGATATTTCCTTTGCTATAATGTCAATATTATCAATATTATTTTTATTTAATCCAACGATTGCTGACAGTCTGTTTCCCTGGTGATTATAGGCGAATACTTTTGGTGATTCAATATATTCATAGTTTGACAGTTCTATTTTTTCACCTGTTTTCCCCATATTATCTAATATAATATCAGCAATAGTTTTTCCATTGACAGTTAAAGATTTTAATTGCTCAATAGATTTAGGTATTTCTGATAATGCTTTATCAAGGATAGTGTTTGCCAGATTTTTAAATTCCTGATTCATTGCTACAAAGTCAGTTTCACAATTAAGCATTATAGATACAACTTTTTTATTGTCTTGTGATGCTTTAGATATAACAATACCTTGTTTTGCTTCTTTGCCAGCTCTTTTTTCAGATAATTTTTTACCTTTTTTTCTTAAATAAATGATAGCTTTTTCAAAGTTTCCGTCAGATTCAACAAGAGCTTTTTTGCAATCCATTATTCCTATTCCTGTAATTTGTCTTAATTTATTTACATCCGAAGCTGTGATTTTTGTCATTTTTTTATTTTATGTTTTACAACTTATCAAATTGCAAATGCTGTATTTAATGGGAGCATCCTTACAAATGAAATGGGTAGTTTTGATAAGTATTTAGTTTATTAATAAATATTTAATTTGTGAGTCCTTTCCGAAAAGTAGATATTTGCTTATTTGTCATGCTGAACTTTATGTTGAACTTGTTTCAATATTGTTTCAGCATCTTTTGATATTATTGGAATTAGAAATTCCGAACTAAATTCGGAATGACACAATTTTGACTTTTCGTAGTTGACTCATCTGTTGATTATTCTACTTAGGCGGCTGACTGAATAAATATGAAAATTTTTATGTGGTTTTATTTTCTTCTGTTTTTTTACTTATAGAATCTTTATCAGAAATTTCTTTTTTTGCTGTAACAGACAGAGTTTTTTCTGTTTTTTTAGTTTGTTCAGATACTTTTTTTTCAAATTTTACAACTTTTGATTTAATTCTTTTTCTTTTACCGGAATATTCTTGTTTGTCTGTCTCTTGGTTTTTTCTGTTTTCTATTTTTTTCTTATTTTCTATCTCTGATATTTTTTCTCTATCAATTTTTCTTTCATTAAGACCTTCTGTTATTGCCTGAGTCATAATTTTTATTATTATAGAGATAGATTTAGAAGCATCGTCATTACCTGGTATGATAAAGTCAATATTTCTTGGGTCAGAGTTTGTATCTACAATAGCGAATGTTGGTATGTTTAGTTTTTTTGCTTCAGCCACTGCAATTCTTTCTTTATTAACATCTATAATAAATAAAGCAGATGGTATCCGTGTGAGGTCTGTTATACTTCCTAAGTTTTTTTCCAGTTTAGCTCTTTCGCGTGTAAGTAACAATCTTTCTTTTTTAGACATGTTTTCAAACGTGCCATCAATAGTCATTTTATCTATTAAAGACATTTTTTTGACAGCTTTTCTGAATGTTGTAAAGTTAGTTAAAAGTCCTCCAGGCCATCTTTCTGTTACATAAGGCATATTAGTTTCTTTAACTTGTTCTGCAACAATATTTTTAGCTTGTTTTTTTGTTGCGACAAAGAGTACTTTTTTGCCTGATTTAGCTATTTGCTTTAGAGCAGAAGCTGCCTCATCTATTTTAGCAACTGTTTTGTAAAGATCTATAATATGAATTCCATTACGTTCCATAAAGATGTAAGGAGCCATGTTAGGATTCCATTTTCTTTTTAAGTGTCCAAAGTGTACACCTGCTTCTAATAATTCATTAAAATTAGTTCTATCCATTCTGTATATTATAGTATTGAATTAACGTTTACTAAATTGGAACTTTTTACGTGCTTTTTTCTGTCCAGGTTTTTTTCGTTCAACCATGCGAGGGTCTCTTGTTAATAATCCTTTTTCTTTAAGAGCTGAAAGATATTCTTTATCAATTTTTACTAATGCTCTTGAGATGGCTAATTGTAAAGCTCCTGCTTGTCCGGTTATACCACCACCATTAATATTTACTTTAACGTCATATTTATCTGTTGTATTAGTAATTACAAAAGGTTGTTGAATGATATAATATAATGTCTCTGTATGGAAATATTCTTTATAATCTTTTTTGTTCACAATTATCTTTCCTTTACCTTGTTTTAGATATATTCGTGCAACCGAAGTTTTTCTTCTTCCTAAGGTGTTAATTACTTCCATATTTTTATTTTATTGAGTGTAAGTTTAATTGTTTAGGCTTTTGAGCATTATAAATGTGTTCCTGACCAACAAATACATGAAGAGATTTATACAAATCTCTTCCTAATTTATTTTTTGGTAACATACCTTTTACTGCTTTTTCAACCAGAAGTTTGGGGTCTTTATTCAGTACTTCTTTTGGTGTTGTAAATCGTTGCCCTCCAGGATATCCTGTATGTCTAACATATACTTTATCTGTAATTTTTTTACCTGTAAGTTTAACTTTTTCTGCATTAATTATAATCACATTATCGCCACAGTTAAGATGTGGTGAAAAGTTAGGTTTATGTTTACCTCTAATTATAATAGCAGTCTTTGATGCCAATCGTCCTAATATTTGATTTTCAGCATCTATAACAAACCATTCTTTTTTTAAGTCTTTCTTCTTGGCGCTTAATGTCTTATAGCTTATAGTGTCCATTTTTATTAATAGAATTTCTGATTCAATTTATTCTTTAATAATTATTAAAAAAATGCAAATGTAAGATTTGTTTTTTATTTAACAAGAATTACTAATAATATTTTATTAAAAA
>CAZOSY010000291.1:0-3253 GCA_964582565.1 uncultured Bacteroidales bacterium
TCTTTTGTCTTTTGTCTTTTGTCTTTTGTCTTTTGTCTTTTATCTTTTGTCTTTTGTCTTTTGTCTTTTGTCTTTTGTCTTTTGTCTTGATACTTGTATATTGTGTCTTATTTTATTTACAGATAGAACGATTTTCATCAATTGGTGGTATCCATGCATCGGTATATCCTAATTTTATAATTTCTTGTTTTAGGGCTTCTGCCTGTTCTCTTGTTTTAAACTCTCCTATTATAAATCGTTTTAATCCATCAGTGCCAGTGCATTCTTTTACCCCGTAAAGCACACTAAAAGAGTTTATTTTCATACTTTTCCCTGCTCCTATTTGCACTGTATATAAAGGAATATTTTCAATATTTATAAGATTAGTATCTTTTATTACAGGATGATTGCGTGTAACTTCAGCAAGCAAATTTTCAATATTTTTAAGATATTTAAGGTTGAAATTATTAACGAAAAAGATATCAGATGATATGCCTACGCCTTTTTTAGAAGAAGTGTAAAGAGCTGTTGTTTGTTTATTTAATAAGTTAAAATATAAGTCATCATAAGTAGTATTGATTGGATATCCGAGGTTCATAGGTTTAGCCCATTCATTATTATCAAATTTACTATAAAACACATCAAAGCCGCCTATATTTTGATGTCCTTTTGAGCTAAAAAATAATGTTTTTTCATTATCAGAAAAAAAAGGAGATTCTTCATCATAAGATGTGTTTATTTGTTTGCCAAAATTTTTAGCTTTGCCCCAGTCGTGGATAATCATTTTTTTTGATTTATAAATATCTTTGCCACCATATCCGCCTCTTCTGTCACTAACAAAGTATAATGTATTTCCATCATTGCTGATACGGGCAAATGTCTCATTAAATTTTGAGTTTATATTATCGTTTAGTTTATATGGAGCAGACCATTGATTATCATCTTTTTTCATGCAATAATATATGTCATATTTATTTTCGTCTCTGTCTGAACTAAAAAAAAGATAATTACCATCATTTGATATACAGCAAAAGTTATCATTTGCAGTGCCGGATATATTTTTTATTATTTCGGACTTTGACCAGTTCTTTCCTTTTTTCTCTGATATATAAATATCGCTTTTATATTGTCCGTCTTTATTTTTTTCATTACCAATACCTTTTCTTTTTGATGAGAAGTATATTGCTGTTCCATCACTGATAATTTGTGCTGTGTAATCCGAAAAAGTGCTGTTTATATCAGAAATTTGGCTAATATTTACACTTGACGGCTTGTTAAATAATGCTTTTGCATTGTAGCATTTTTGTATTTGATTATTTACATTATTTATCAGATATTTGTTTCCTGAAGGAATTAGAGATTTGAATTTTAAATAATTGTTTATAGCTTCATCAAATTTATAATCTCTAAGATATAAAAGTGCCAAATAATAAAAAGCAAAAGCAGGAGCTCTATTTTCACTGTATTTTCCGCTATAAAATGCTATTGTATTTTTAATGGACTTTTCAAAATAAGGTTCAACTATTGATTTTGAAGCATTGGTTTCCAAATAACATACGCCAACAAAAAAATTAATACTTAAATTATCAGTATCTTTTTTTAATAGTTTAAGAAGAATAGGTAATGCCTCATCAAATTCATAATTATCTATGTGATTCAGTGCAATGTTAAAATTTCTTTTTGTCTTACGTTTTACCAACTTAGGTTTTATTTTTGATGCTGTAAGTTCTGTATAATCATTAATATTATAATTATAAGAATATGAATAAAAACTTATGAATATAATAATGATTAATAAAAGAAAAGATTTAATAAAATAAATTCTTGCTTTCATAAAAAATATGAATTAGTTTTTAATAGATAGATTAACAATTTATTTACAAACATACATAAAAATCACAGATAATTATTAATTACTTAAAATAAAATTTTTATTTCTGAGCATCAAAAAAAACAGGAACACTTTTTAATTAAAAAAAAATATTTTTCAGCATAAAAATACATATTTTTTTTAATTTTTATTTACTCAGGTCAACCCTTTTTTCCGAGAGAGAGTATTTTGCAAAGTTAAATTTTTAATAAAAATTCGATGGAATTTAAAAATATAGTTTTAAATTTGTAATCTATAAAAAATATTTTTTATGAACAATCAGACAACTGCCTGATAAAAAATGACAACCAAGAAATAAATGAAAAAAATCAGATATGGATATTTTTAATGAAATAGGCAATTTACAAATACAAATTGATAAGTTAAAGCCATTAAGTAAAGAACAATTAAATGAACTAAAAAAATATTACAAAATAGGACTAACTTATTCATCAAATGCCTTAGAAGGAAATTTACTTACCGAATCTGAAACAAAAATTGTTATTGAAGACGGACTTACTGTTAATGGCAAATCTTTAAAAGACCATTTTGAAGCTAATGGACATGCTAAAGCTTATGATTTTCTTTATGAATTGATAAAAAAAAATTATTTACAGGAACAATATTTAAAACAATTGCATAAATTATTTTATCAAAGTATTGATGCTCAAAATGCAGGGAAATATCGTAGTATAAAAGTATTTATTAGTGGCTCAAAATATTCTCTGCCAAAACCTGATAAAATTTCAGAATTGATGAATAAATTTATTAAATATTTTAACAAAAAACAAGATATCCATCCTGTAAAACTTGCTGCACTCGTTCATAAAAAATTTGTTCTTATTCATCCTTTTATTGATGGCAACGGGCGAATTGCCAGACTCCTGATGAATCTTGTTTTATTAAAAAATAATTTCCCTGTTACTATTATTCCTCCAATACTTAGATTAGAATATATACAATTGATTGAAAAAACACATACTAACGACAAACTATTTATAGAATTTATTGCCGAACGTGTTAAAAATGCTCAATTAGAATATATTAACTTATTAAAATAATGGTAGTGTATATTAATTATTGATATAGATATAATCTTTGGGGCTTTAGCCCAAAACACAATGATTAACAGACACTACCAGAAATTGATTTTAATGAACAATACATTTTTGAATTTTTACGAATGACGATTATCAAAATAATGCCGCCTCTACGAGGCTATAACAAAAGCATAGCATATTGACATTACCATAATATCGCACCGATGGTGCTGTTTTTATAACGAAAGTTAATAATAAAAAAGTATTAAACACAAAAAGTGCTTCAGACACGAAGTAGCACATAAACAAAAGGCAACATTATTGGTAATCATGTTAATTCTCATGAAAAAGAGCCGGATATTCT
>CAZOSY010000292.1:0-3246 GCA_964582565.1 uncultured Bacteroidales bacterium
TTGTATCTCCAAATTTTTAAGAAGTCTGAATTTTTTAGTTTATGAATTATTCAGGCTAAGTTGTTAAATTTTATATTGCTTGATTTTGACAAATACCAGCTGGTATAAGTTTGTAACTTGTGCCTGAAAAACAATAACAGGCAGCTTGTGAATTTATTATACTTTAAATGGTTAAATTGTTATATTGTTAAATTGCTAACTTTATTTATTAACGAATTGCTTATATATTGACACACAACAATTTAAGAATTTAGCAATGTAACAATTGTTTAATTATAAAAGTAAAAATTTAACCCTTTTGCAGTATAATAAAATAATCAGTATAAGTTTTTTATATTATCTGTATATTTGCATTGATAAAAATTTTAATAAATTTGTTATATCAGAATTTTGAAAAAGAAGTAATATGAAAAACAAAAAAATAACATCAACAGAAGAATTAAAAAAAATATCAAAAGAAATAAGAAAAGATATTATAAGAAGTTTGGCACAAGCCGGGTCCGGACATACAGGCGCTTCGTTAGGACTGGCAGATGTTTTTACTGCACTTTATTTTAATATTATGAATCACGATTCAGACAATCCCAAATGGGAAGACAGAGACAGGTTAATATTATCTATCGGACATGTTGCACCTTTATTATATACGACATTAGCTTATGCAGGATATTTTGATAAAGCAGAACTTATGACTTTGCGAAAAATAAATTCCCGTCTTCAGGGTCATCCTGACAAAAACAAAGGTGTGCCGGGTATTGAACTATCAGCCGGCTCTTTGGGACAAGGACTGTCTGTTGCTGTTGGTATGGCTCTGTCAGGCAAATTAGATAACAAATCATGGAGAGTATTTAGCATTAATGGTGATGGTGAAATGCAGGAAGGTTCTATATGGGAAGCTGCAATGAGCGCTGCCTTTTATAAACTTGATAACCTGACTGCTTTAATAGACAGAAATCATTGTCAGATAGATGGAAAAACATATAAAGTGATGGAAATTGAACCTTTGGAAGATAAATGGAAAGCTTTTGGATGGAATGTTATAAAATGTAATGGCAATAATCATTCTGAAATAATAAATGCTTATGGTAAAGCTATTAATTATAAAGGAAAACCATCTGTTATAATTGCCGAAACATTGATGGGAAAAGGTGTTAAAAGTATTGAAGATAATTATAAATGGCATGGCAAAGTTCCTTTAAAAGAACAGGTTAATGACTTTATAAGACAAATTGAAGAAAATTGACTATTATAGAAGTTTTGTGCTTTGGATATTAAACTTAAACTTTAAATTGGACATAGTAACTAATTAATAATCAATTGATTACAAAAACATAAACAAATGAAAAAGTTTGAAATAAAAGAACTAAAAGCCACAAGAACAGGTTTTGGAGAAGGACTAAGAGAAACAGGGACAAAAAATACTAATGTTGTAGGTATTGGAGCAGACATCACTTCATCTGTTGGTATGAATCTGTTTGCTGAAAAATTTCCCAAAAGATTTTTTTCATTAGGCATAGCAGAACAAAACTGCATGGGAGTAGCAGCAGGACTGTCATTATCAGGGAAAATACCTGTATTTTCTACTTATGGCGTGTTTGCAGCATTAAGAACTACTGACCAGATAAGAATATCTGTATGTTATAATAATCTTCATGTGATAATAGGCGGAGCACACGCAGGAATATCTGTGGGACCAGACGGACCAACACATCAGGCATTGGAAGATATTGCCCCAATGAGAGCTTTACCAAATATGACGATATTATCACCTTGCGATGCTAATCAAACACATATAGCTATAATGACAGCCATAGAAGAAATCAACGGTCCTGTATATTTACGTTTTGGAAGAGATCCTGTGCCTAACTTTACTGATAAAAATATGAAATTTGAAACAGGTAAAGCACAAACATTTAAACATGGAAATGATATTACTATAATTGCAACAGGACATCTTGTATGGGAAGCTTTACAAGCAGCTTATATCCTTGAAAAATCAAACATAAATGCAAGAGTTATAAATATGCATACTATAAAACCTATTGACAAAAATATTATCATCAAAGCAGCAAAAGAAACAGGAGCTATTGTTACAGCAGAAGAACATCAAATTATCGGTGGATTAGCAAGTGCTGTAGCTGAGGTTGTTGTTAGAAATATGCCTGTACCTATGGAATTTGTCGGTATGAACGACTGCTTTGGCGAATCAGGTAAACCTTATGAGCTAATGGATAAATATGGAATGACTTATAAGCATATAATTAAAAAAGTAAAAAAATTGTTAAACTGCTAAATTGTTTATCACAACTGCTAGGTTGGATATATTTTTCAACATTAAATCTTAAAATATTGTAAAAACAAAACATCAATGAAAAACACAAAAATATACTTAACAGGATTAATAACATTTATAATTGCTATTATAATAATATTAACTTTTATTAAAAAAAATCCTAATTTAACATCTAAAAAAAACAATTCTGAAATAATGAACTCTGACATAACAAAGAATAGTCCGCCTGATGCAGACAAAAAATTTGCCTCAGGCAAACAAAAAACAACTGCTGACACATCAATAAATATAAAATATCTTACAGGCAAATTTAATCCCGGAAAAGACAGCTTATTTACAAAAGTTGATTTAAAATATGCAAACAGAGAAGATATTTATTTAAGAAAAGAGACATATAAAGCTTTTATAAAAATGTATGATGCGGCTCTAAAACAAGGTGTAAAACTAAAAATAATATCAGGCACACGAAATTTTTATTATCAAAAATATATATGGGAAAGAAAATGGACAGGCAAAAGATTGGTTAATGGCAAAAATCTTGCAATATCTGTATCTGACCATGTTAAAAGAGCAAAAACAATCTTGAAATATAGTTCTATGCCGGGGACTTCACGGCATCACTGGGGAACTGATATTGATATAAACAGTCTTAAAAATAATTATTTTGCTACAGAAAAAGGTAAAAAAATATTTGTCTGGCTTAAAAATAATGCTGCACAATATGGTTTTTGTCAAACATATACTACAAAGGATTCTCTGAGACCAACAGGTTATGAAGAAGAAAAATGGCACTGGTCTTATATGCCTTTGTCTGTCTTATTATTGGAGAAATACAAAAAACAAGTAACATACAAAGATTTAAAAGGGTTTCTTGGATGCGAAACAGCCGAAAAATTAAATGTTATTGACAATTATGTTATGACAATTAACAAAGAATGCTGTAAAGATTAGAA
>CAZOSY010000293.1:0-3217 GCA_964582565.1 uncultured Bacteroidales bacterium
TAATAATTATTGTAAGTATTATTGTAAAGGATAATATTGATGTTAATTTTTTCATTGTAAATTTATTTTATAGTGTTTAAAATATATTAATATAATTATTTTTTAAGTTTTTCAGAAAAACTATCTGTAATCTTAAAATAACCGGTTTTTAAAGAACCTTTATAATAAATTAGCCCTGCCTTTTTTAATAAAGATATATATCTTTTTACTGTTATTTCAGATACCTTAAGTTTTATTGACATTTTAGCAATAGAAAATTTTTCGTCATTCAAAATCAATTTTATAATTTCTATTAAACGTTTTTTTATAGTATCATTTATAGTATCATTTATAGTATCATTTATATGGCTAATTATTAGCTCTTTATCTTTAACTTCATTTATATCTCTTATTTTAGTTAGAGGATGAATAAAAATAACAGATAAAAAATAATTCAAATCTTCATCTGTTTCAAAAACAGGTGGTGGAGAGCCATTATTTTCAAGACTATCATAAATAATAGGAAAACCTGTTCCTCTGCCTTCTGTTAAGTCTAATTCTTTAAGATAATCTCCTAATTTTCTGTTTCTATATTCTCTTGCAATAACACGTCTTTGCATAAGAGTATTTTTATTTACCGGTGGCAATGGTCCCGGGAAACTTATAATTTCAATTTTATTATCATGTATTTGCACTTCAACAGGATTTTCTCTTTCATAGCTTTTATGAAAAACTGCATTTACAAGAGATTCTTCAATTGCCTGATACGGATAATTATAAAATCGTATTGCTTCGGGTTGTCCTTCAACTTTAGATACCTGTTCGTGAATGATATTATTTTTAATAAATTCTAAAGAGTCTTTTACTTGCTTATCAATTGGTCCTGTAAATATTTTTTCTAAATAATCTTTACCAACTTTTCCTTTATGTACTACAAGCTCAATTTGTGCTCCTCTGAAAAATTGTTCAGGATGTTCGTTAAAAAGCAATATGCCGGCATTAGTAGGTCTTATATTTTCTTTAGTACCTTTTACAATTTTCATTTGTAAGCATAATTCTTCGAAAGGTATTTTTGTACTTTCTTCATATAATGCACTTTTAACTTTTTTAAGATAAACCTGAATAAGTGCAAGACTTAAATCGTCTATTGTAGCAGTTTGATTAATTCTGTCATCATAAGGCACTCGTGCAGTTAGTTCCAGTAAGCGTTTTTCATCTTCTGAACCTGATAGGACTTTAATAGTTTTTGAACCCTTCCTGATGTAATATGCTTTTTCTTCTCTCTTTTTGCCAAGACTGACAGGGCATTTATAAGGACGGAAATCACCTGCCGAAGCCCAAATAACAAGTATGTGTTTACCGTCTTTAATGTATGGTTGTGAAACAGTGGTATAATATGGTATTATTTTATGGGATAGTTCTATTAATTTTCTTTGTATAGTATCCAACTGATTAATATTAATGCCATAAGGAGGTAGTTTTGCTACTCCATTTTCTTCTTCAACACCAATAATTATATAACCACCATCCCAGTTATTAATATCATTTGCATAAGCACATAGAGTATGAATAATATGTTCAGGGTTCCAGCTCTTCTTTAATTCTATTCTGTCCCATTCTATAGTATTACCATTTAATAATTCTTCTATATTGATTGGTAAAGACATAAAATTGTTTTTAATATGCAATAAATATTACTATAAATAATAATGTTACTATTAATTTTTCATAATTGTTGAAATTTAGAAATTATACCCTAAACCGAATGTAAATTCAGTTAAATCTATATTTGTATTTAGATTAGCTACTCCAACTGTAATTAAGAACTTTTTTTTGAGCATAATAATAAAGCCGGTTTCAATTTCCAGACCTGAATAAGAATAATCTGTATATCTGGCATAAACGTCTCCTGCTCGTTCATCATCGGGATAGGTATATTCATTTATGTGCCAGAGTAATTGATTTGTTCCATAGCCAGCTCCGAGATACCAGAAAAAATTCCATCCCATTTGAAAATTTAATCCTGCTGTAACAGAATAACATTTTTGCTCTTCTTTGTCATCAAATACATAATATCCTTTACCGGTATAATCAATTATTCCTTTATTATTACAATTGTAATTTGCTTTTTTTAGAATATTAGGATTCGCTCTTGCAGAAACATACCAGCCGGTTTTACCCAATTGACCAAACTGAAGTCCAACAGGTGAGTAATAACTGCCGAAGTATGAAAGAAACAAACTTTTTTTTCTTTCTTTTTCAATTACTTCAGCTCGGACATCAAAAACAACATTACCCTCAAGTTTAGCAACATCTTTAAAAACATCCCACACAATTTTTTGAGCCCCTTTTGTAATATTGTCAACATTACCGCTAATTGCTTTAAGTGGTCCCTGATAAGTTTTTCCACCATCCATACTCACATAAAGCGAGACTTTAAGGGTTTGAAAGTATCTTACTCCGGATATGGAATAATATACTATGATTTTGTTTCCTTCGTTAACCGGGTTAACATTAGTTACTTTCTGGGAAAAACAGTTGGCAGCCTGCAACAGGCAGCAGGCAAATATAAATGTAAAGCATTTTATTTTTTTCATTGTTATATGGTTAAATTGTTAAATTGTTAAATTGTTTACCCCGTGAAATTCTGCAAAGCAGAATATTTCACAGGGGTTATATTGTTAAGTAATTCATTCGCGGAGTTTATCCCGATGAATATCGGGGCTCAATTTCATTTATAGTCATATTTATAAACTCTGACAGGTTCGGCAACTGCCGAACTCTGTCAGGTTTTCAATCATCAATAAGAAATATCTAAAATCATAAACCCCGTTAGAAATTCCCGTAAGGAAATTATACAAATATATGATAGATTATTTCTAACGGGGTAAATCTAAAATTCTACTAATATCATATCATCATTACCGTGAAATTCAGGTGTTTGCAGTCCTCTGATTTTTTTTGAAACAATTTTTACATTCTTTATAACATAATGTTTTAATTCTTTAAATGTTATTTTATTATTATGGTTGGCATCTGCTTTTCCCTGGAGCCCGGCGCAAAGATAATATGTGAACAGACCAGTCTGTGAAGGGTCAAATCCGAGAGAGGTTTCATTTACGCCTGAAGAATTAAAAACACTAAAATTTTTATCTGTTGCCCATGGTTGATAAAATTTTGGAGCAAGTTTAACTCCTCCTTTCATAGCAACCAGATTTTCTGTATTAATTTTTTCAGT
>CAZOSY010000294.1:0-3209 GCA_964582565.1 uncultured Bacteroidales bacterium
CCCTGCGTTGATATATAATGCCCTTTCAGGGCTTAAAAATGTTCATTTTTTATTAAAGTAAAGCAGTAAAAAATTTTAGATTTTAGAATTTATTATCAAAACAGAATTGGGGAATGCAGAGAACCCGACAAGTCGCGCAGCACCTGTTGGGTAGCCGGGTTAAATCCTCGAACAAATTAATTATTTTTTTTCTCGGAATTAAGGTTTGTTGTAACACAACCAATGCCTGATAGTAGGAATATTCCCAATCATTGCATTTAATTCATTACACCGAATTAGTGTGCTTGCAGCCAATTTTTTCCTGTATTCATATCTATTTCCAAAGGGAATGACATTGGGATAGCATTACACATATTTTCTTTAACTATATTTTTAACAATATCAATTTCTTCTGTTAACACATCAAAATTTAGTTCATCGTGCACTTGTATAATCATTTTGGATTTTAAATTTTTTGCATTTATCTCTTTATAAATATTATTCATAGCAATTTTAATTATGTCAGCAGCAGAGCCCTGAATAGGTGCATTAATAGCATTTCGTTCAGCATAACCTTTTAAAATAGCATTGTTGTTATTAATATCACGGATATATCGTCTTCTGCCCATAATAGTTTCTACATATCCATTTTCTCTTGCAAATTCAATAGTTTTGTTCATATAATCTTTAATAGCAGGATATTTTATAAAATATTGCTCTATAATTTCTGCTGCTTCTTTTCTTTTTATATTAAGTCGTTGTGATAAGCCAAAGGCAGAGATTCCATAGATTATTCCAAAGTTAACGGTCTTGGCTTTTCTTCGTTGTTCTTTTGTTACATCTTCATATTTTACCCCAAATATTTTGGAACCGGTAGCAGAATGTATGTCTAAATTATTTTTAAAATCCTTTATCATCTCTTTATCTTTGCTTATTTCAGCAATAACGCGCAGTTCAATTTGTGAATAATCAGCAGACAGCCATGTATAATGTTCATTTTTAGGCACAAAAGCTTTTCTTATTTCTTTGCCTCTTTCAGTGCGTATTGGTATGTTTTGCAGGTTAGGTTTGTTGGAACTTAAACGTCCGGTAGCTGTAACCGCCTGATTATAAGAAGTATGAATGCGTCCTGTTTTTGGATTTATCATTTCCGGCAAAGCATCAACATAAGTTGATTTTAATTTCATAAGAGAACGATAATCTAATATTTTTTTAATGACAGGATGTTTATTAACCAATTTGACAAGAATATTTTCGCCTGTTGAGTATTGTTTTGTCTTTGTAAGTTTAGGATTTTTTACGATTTTCAGATGTTCAAACAATACCTGTCCAAGTTGTTTTGGTGAAGAAATATTAAAGTCCATACCTGCTATATCAATAATTTCTTTTTCTACTTCTTTTATTTCTTTTTCTAATTGAACGGAATAATCTTTAAGAATTTTTGTATCTATATTAACACCTTGTGCTTGCATTGAGGCAAGTACGTTAATCAAAGGCATCTCAATATCATTAAATAGCTTACGGGTGTTGGTTTCATCTAATTTATGTTCAAAAACATTTTTAAGTTGTAAGGTAATATCAGCATCTTCACAGGCATATTCTTTTAACAAATCAATAGGCACTGTTCGCATACATAACTGGTTTTTACCTTTTTTACCAATAAGCGATTCAATAGATACAGGCGTATAATCAAGATAAACTTCAGCAAGAAAATCCATATTATGACGCATTTCCGGCTGAATAAGATAATGAGCAATCATTGTATCAAAAAATTTACCTTTTACTTTAATATCATATTTTTTTAAAATAGAGATATCAAATTTCATATTTTGCCCTGTTTTTTCTATATCAGGATTTTCAAATACTGTTTTAAATTCTTTAACAATCTGATATGCATGATTATAATCTTCGGGTAAAGAGACAAAATAAGCTTGTTTTGGAATAAAGGCAAAAGAGAATCCTATTAGTTCTGCTTTGTTGGTATCAAGGCCTGTTGTTTCAGTATCAAAACAAAAAGCTCTTTGCTGACTTAATTTTTCAATCAAAGAAGTTCTTTTTTCTTTAGTGTCAATTAAAAAATATTTATGTTTTGTATTACCAATAGTTCCTTTATCACTTTCATCTTGCACAGACGAATCAACATCCTGATTTGAGATATTGCCAAATAAATCTATCTGGTATTGTTTTGGCACTGATTGTATAGGGATTTGTTTTCCATCTTTTTTAATACTATCTTTAAAAATTCTTTTATAAAGGGCTTTTAATTCAAGTTCTTCTAAAAAATGTTTCAGAGCTTCTGTATCCGGTTTTTTGACTTCAAATTTTTCCTGGTCAAATTCTACTGGAACATCTAACACTATTGTAGCCAAATATTTTGATAACAGTGCTTGCTCTGTATATATCTCAACATTTTCTTTAATTTTTCCTTTAAGTTGAGCAGTATTTTTTATAAGATTTTCAGTATTATCAAATTCTGCTATTAATTTTTTAGCAGTAACCATTCCTATGCCTGGTATTCCGGGTATATTATCAATAGCATCTCCACTCAGTCCTAATAAATCAATTATCTGTTCAGGTCTTTTAATTTCAAATTTCTTACATATTTCTTTAATCCCAAAGATTTCAGGATTGCCGCCCATTCTGGCAGGTCTGTATAGGAATATATTTTCAGAAATTAATTGTCCAAAATCTTTATCAGAGGACATCATATAAGTTACAAATCCATTTTGTTCAGCTTTTTTTGCTAATGTTCCTATAATATCGTCAGCTTCAAAGCCGTCAGCTGTTAATATTGGGATATTAAGTATATTAATAAAATGTTTAATATAAGACAAAGAGATAGATAAATCATCAGGCATTGCGTCTCTTTTTGCTTTGTAAGGTGCAAATTCTTTATGACGAAATGTAGGAACACTTGTATCAAAAGCAACAGCAATATGTGTAGGCTGTTCTTTTTTAAGGACTTCGTATAAAGTATTGGCAAAACCAAGTATAGCAGAAGTATTTAGCCCTTTTGAGTTAATCCTTGGATTTTTGTTTAAAGCATAAAAAGCCCTGTATGCAAGAGCCATACCATCTAATAGAAAAAGTTTTTTTGTTTGCATCATTTTTTTATTAAAATAAACCGTTTGAGTCGGATAGATTTTGAAATTTGTAAAAGTAATTTTTTGTGAAGTTAAGGGGAGTTCTAATAATTGGTTTTGTATATGAAAGTGAGCGAAAAATATCAG
>CAZOSY010000295.1:0-3193 GCA_964582565.1 uncultured Bacteroidales bacterium
TAAATGGTTTTTTAGCAAAATACAAAACACCGGCATTGGTAAAACCTTCATTGGTAAGAACACGGAGATTTTTTAGAATTTCTTTTTGGGGCAGATTATTAGAAACTCTTGCAAGTTTTAAGTAGTATTCAAATTTTTCATTATCAAAATCTTTCCAATCAAAATTATTACAAATTTGCTCATCAAAACGAACTTTACCGGATTTTATGGCAAGTGCTAATATTTCATTTCTTTTCATTTTTTGAGAATTAGCACCCATTCTCATATAAAATCCTAAGGAACAAGAATACGGTTTGTTTTCACCTTCTTTAATTTCAACAGCGAGTATATTTTTTATTTCAGATAAAGAGATAATAATTGACGGATCACAATTATGTGCAATATCCTGTATTTGAGATTTCAATTTATTTGTAACAGAAACTCCTTTTATTGTACACGAATCTGTAATTCCCAGATAAATAATTCCACCTGAAGCATTAGCAAAAGCAACAATTTCTTTAGCAAAGCTTTTATCAAACGATTCTTTGAATTCGATATACTGACCTTCACCTAATTGAAGAACATCGTCTAAATTCTGTATATTTATAAATTTATGCATGTTTTATGTACTATATTATATCTTTTATTTGCTTTATTTTTAATTCTGGATAAATCGGCAAACAGATAACTTCTTCAGCAGTTTTATTTTGCAACAGGCAGATTTTCATGTCTTGCAGATGTGCTATAATGTTATCTTCTGAAATATCATTTGTATATGTTAATGTTTCAGAATAGATTATTGGAGATAATTAATATTTATTCCGTCTGAAGCAGATTAAAAGTTATGTTTTTTTAAGAAAATTTATCGGTATATTGATTAACAATGACTGTCCGATATTATCAATTCGGACAACAACTTTTTTCTTTCCTTTATATTCAATAAGTTCACCTTTGATGCCCATAAAAGGACCTTTTTTTATTTGGACATGCTCGCCTGTCATAATATTTTCATTAGTAATTTCAGTTTCAGCATCAACATCCAAAGCAAGTTTCATAGTATTAATCTGCCATTCAGGAATTGAAGCTGCTTTACCTTCAAAAGTTACATATCGCAAAACGGCTTGAATATTTAATACATCATAATATTCTTTTTCACTAATTTTAACAAAAACATAAGAACGTATAGCTGGCTCTTCAACCCATTTTTTTCTGTCGCTCCATTGTTTTAATCTTTTTTGTAATGGCAGATAACTTTCAATGTTTATATCATTCAATTTTTGATAAATTTTTTTTTCTGCTCTGGGTTTTGTATATATTGCATACCAGTTATATTTTAAATCTTTTATCAAAATAGGTTTTCTTTAATTTTTAATTTCTAATATTTAATTCTAAGATTATTAAGCAAAACCGAAGTATGGTTATTGATAACATCTAACCCACAAGGTTTTAGAAAACTTGCGGGATTGCTCATAATTCATAATTTTTAAGTTGCCTGATTTACAATTGGTCTAACTTTTCTTTGTCTTGACACAAAGAAAAGTAACAAAAGAAAAGTCAAGGCTTACTAATAATTTTGTACAAAACTTACTCATTTATCCTTTTCTTGCCGCAATCCAAGCCGTTAATGCCTGTAATTTTTTTTATTCATTAATAAAACATCTATGAGTTTTTAAATATTTTATATAAAGTAAACATTTATTCACTTGTGGATTGCTTATAAAAAAGCCAACGCAAAAGGATAAATGCTTGTTTTGATAGCAAAATTATTAGAATGCCAATACATACTTTAACCAAATTCATTACATTTATCCCGTTGGATGTTATCCTACGGGATTTACAAAATTTTAATTATATTAAATCTCTTTTAGATTTTATAATTTTAAATTTTTTATCAAAATATGTTTGTCTATTATTAAACAAATAATTTATTAATTAGGCACCTGCCTGATTAAATTTCATGTCCTTTCCATAACAACAAAGGTTTAATTCCTTTATAATTTTTACTGTAATCTTTAAATTCCGTGTTGCTAAGTATCAGATAACGTATTTTTCTTTTTATCAGATGTTCTCCTTTATCAATGAGCCGTTGCAAATAGGACTTATTAATTTTTTCTCCAACTAAGAGTAAATCAATTATTTTATTATCAATTCCTTTGGCAAAATCACCAATTACATAAACATATATTATTCCTCCAAGTTTTTTTATAATTTTTTTAATAATATGGTCAAAACCAATTTGTTTTAATATTATATTATGAATGTCAGAGAATAAAGGATGTTGTGTATTGGCCTGATACATTTTTTTGTTACCATTGTTATATGAGATTAATAAGCCAGCATCTTCAAATTTGTTTAGTTCTTTTCGTATAGAGTTTGTTGATTCATTAAATTCTCCTGCCAAACTACGTAAATAAGAGCTGGAATTACTATTAAGAAAAAATTTAAGAATAATTTTAATTCTTGTCTTTGAAGTGATAAGAGTGTCAAGCATTTTATGGATAGATAATGATTTTTGTTTATTATAAAAAAGTTGAGATATATTTACAGCTTCGCCCCGTCAGTTACATAAGTAAAAGACAAAGGTATAAATCAATTCATCTAAGATGAAGTGATTATAAATCAAAAATGAGTAACAAAATTACTCAATGTTTATTAATACGCAAATATTTTTTAATTTATTTTATCAAAATTTTTCTATAAACTTTCTATATACTATTATCACGTAGTTGATAATCAAATGGTGTGAATATAAAATTAAGTATTATATAACCAGTTATATATTTCTTTTTCAAAATGTTTTTTTATTTTTGTTAAATTTGCATTATACTTTGGTTTTAGATGTTTTATTGTATCTTCTTCTATATCATCAGTAAATACGAGTGCTATCTGGAATAATTTTTAATTTATTTCAGGCATGTATTTTTTTATTTCATCAACGTCAGTATATATTAATATATATTCAATGAGAATAGAATCATTAATATCTGATATGGAGTTTAATCATAACTCCAGAAAACATTTTGTTTTTTTTAACTTTTTTAATAACTTTTTTTTTAATTCATATATCTTTACAGTTATTATATGCAAAAATAGAAAAAATAAGAGTATTATTGATAAATTTTGTTAACAAAATATTTATATTTGTGTATAAGCATTTATATAGTGTCTGCACGAAAACAATACTTTTTGTCATTCTGAACTTGTTTCAGAATCT
>CAZOSY010000296.1:0-3188 GCA_964582565.1 uncultured Bacteroidales bacterium
AAAAAAATTTTAATAGTTGAAGACGAAAAAATCGTGGCAAAAGACATTCAAAATAGTCTTGAAAAATTTGGATATAATGTTCAAAACATAGTAAATTCCGGACAAAAAGCCATAGATGAAATAGAAAAAAATCATTCAAATCTTGTTTTAATGGATATAAAGATAAGAGGTGGAATGGATGGCATAGAAACAGCAAATATTATTCGTAAAAAATTTGATATACCAGTAGTATTTTTAACTGCTTATGCTGATGATGGCACCTTGGAAAAAGCAAAAATTACCGAACCTTATGGCTATATAGTAAAACCATTTAAAGAAAAAGAACTGCAAACCACCATTGAAATGGCTGTTTTTAAACATGAAGAAGATGTTAAAGTAAAAAAAGAAAGGGACTTTTACCGTTCAATTATTATAAACAAGAATTCTAAAGATAGTATCTTTATTAGGGCTGACTACCGCCTGAATAAAATTAATTTTAAAGATATTTATTTTGTTGAAGCACTTAAAGATTATGTTGTTATAAATACAAAAGATAATGTTTATACAACGCATACTACAATGAAAGAAATGGCAAGAATACTACCTCAAAAGGATTTTGTACGCATCCACAGGTCTTATATTGTAAATTTGGATAAAATCTTTTCAATAAAATATCCTGATTTGGTTATTGAAGATAAAATGAAAATATTGCCTATCGGCGGATTATTTCGTAAAGAACTATATGGCAAATTAAATCTTATCTAATCCAAACCAAAGTCTGTCAGGTCTTCAAGGCCTGACAGGCTAACAGTTAGAAGTATAATTTTACGGGTTAAGCCAAAGCAAAGGTAAGTTGTCTTTTTCTTAAATCAGCTTGTTTTACTGTTATTTTTATCTTATCTCCTAATTTGTATTTATTGCCCTTTTTTTGTCCAATAAGGCAGTAATTATTTTCATCTATATAATAAAAATCATCGTTTAATTCAGCAATAGGAATCATTCCTTCACACTTATTACTTACAATTTCAACATATATACCCCATTTACTAACTCCTGATATTAGCCCGTCAAATTGTTGTCCTGTTTTATCCTGCAAAAATTCTATTTGCTTGTATTTTATAGACGATCTTTCTGCTTGGTCTGCCTTTGTTTCCATCTCTGAACAACGTTCACACTTTTTTTTATATATTTTTTTGTTTACTGATTTTTCTCCTTGCAAATATTTATATAATAACCTGTGAACTATCAAATCAGGATATCGTCTGATAGGTGATGTAAAATGCGTATAATAGCTAAAAGCTAAACCATAATGACCTGCATTTTCTGTAGAATAATAAGCTTTTTGCATTGTTCTGATAACAAGTTTTTCTATCATATTCTCTTCACCTTTGCCAGTTGTTTCTTTAAGAATTTTGTTAAAAGAACTTGCAATATTTTTTTTTGAGTCAGTATTCATATTATAGCCAAGTTTATTAACGAATTTTGTAAAGATTTCTAATTTTTCCGGAGTTGGAGTATTGTGAATACGATAAACAAAAGTTTTTTGTTCTGACTTGTCAAAATTATTTATTTTCTTTTTCCCAATAAGTTCAGCTACTTTTTTATTGGCAAGCAGCATAAATTCCTCAATAAGTTTATGTGAGTCCTTTTGTTCCTTTATATATATACCAATTGGTTTTCCTTTTTTATCAAGTTTAAATTCTACTTCTGTTGATTTAAAGTAAAGTGCTCCTTTTTTAAATCGTTCTTTTCTTAGTTTATGAGCTAAATCATTAAGAGTTAATATTTCTTTTGAAAGAGTTTCTTTTTCAGTTTCAATTATTTTTTGTACTTGTTCGTAAGTAAAGCGTTTGTTTGATTTTATTATTGTTTTACCAAACCATTCATTGATAATTTCTGTTCTGTCAGGAAAATTTTTTATTTCAAATACTACGGAGAAACATAATTTTTCTTTGTCAGGCATAAGAGAACATACATTGTTTGAGAGAATTTCCGGTAACATAGGGATTACTCTATCTACAAGATAAACAGAAGTGCCTCTTTTATAAGCTTCGTTATCTAATAAACAATTTTCGTCTATATAATAAGATACATCAGCAATATGTATTCCTATTTCCCAGATATTATTTTTCAGTTCTCTTATTGAGATAGCATCATCAAAATCCTTGGCTTCAGCAGGATCTATTGTAAAAGTTGTTATATTTCTAAAATCTTTACGTTTTAAAATTTCTGCCTTTGATATTGTACTGGAAATTTTGTTTGCTTTGTCTTCAATATTTTTTGAAAAAGATAAAGGAAAATCATATTCTGCAAGTATTGATAACATCTCTACATCATTTTCTTCAGGATATCCGAGTATATCAATAATTTTGCCAAAAGGATTTTTTGAATTTTTAGGCCATTCTGTAATTTTAGCCAAGACCTTTTGACCGTTTTTAGCTCCTTTTAAATTATTTAATGGTATATTTATATTAACAGGCATTGATATATTATCAGGAATTAAAAATGCAAGGTTTTTTGATATTTTAATTATACCTACAAATTTTGTTTTTGCCCTTAAAATTATTTCAATGATTTGTCCTTCTGCTTTTCTGCCACTTCGTTTAGGAAAAAGATATACTTTTACTTTATCACCGTCTAATGCACAATTAGTGTTATTTGCCGAAATAAATACATCTTCTCTTAAATCTTCTGTGATAATATAAGCTTTGCCTGTCTTTTTCATATCTACAATCCCTGTGATGCAGGACTTTTTATAAGGTTTTATATGAGCAGGATTAAGTTTATATTTCCCTGTTTTTATTTTAGTAAGTATATTTTTTCTATATAAATTTTCTAAAATATCTTTTACCAATTCTTTTTTTGAAGCACTTTTTTTTATGTCGGTTAGTTTTGATACTTGTTTATAATTATATGCAATAAAAGGATGCTCTTTAAAAATATTTATGATTTTGTTTGTCATTGACTCCTTTATCTGAAGCATATTATCTTTTTTTGTTTTGCTAATAACTTTTTTTCTTGTCATATCAAATAATATTTAACCAATTTTTTTTAATCAAAAGTAAAAAAATGAATCCCGTAGGATGTTATCCAACTGGATGAACTTAGCCGAAGGCAATCTCAGCGAAGCTAATTTTTAGAATCCACCTTAAAATTTATAAACTAATCATTCTAAATGTTAAAAATGTAAAAGTAAAAAATATATAAAA
>CAZOSY010000297.1:0-3175 GCA_964582565.1 uncultured Bacteroidales bacterium
AGCGAGGAATCTCATAATATTTAGAAACGATTTTACCTAAATTTTTAAATTTAGTTGGACAATAGTAATAAAAAGTATAAAAGCAGATGTTGTTTTAAGAACTAAATCTATCTTGTTTAATGTCAGTAAAGATTTTTTTTCTTTTTAAGAAATAGTCAAATACTATACTTTTTTGATAAATTTTAGATACATAATTATGTTTTATATCTCCTCTTTTTTTATAATGTTTTAAAAAAGAAGAATAAAAAGAGAAGTAAGCTTTAAACACAGCTATAAAATCTTTAAATCCGCCATCTAACAAAAATTTCAGTGCAGCTAGTGTATCTAAAATTATTTTAATAAGAAAAGCAGATAGAAGTTTATTTTGGGGCAGGTTTTTGCAAAGTAATATTAAATTATTTCTAAAGTTCAGAAATGTTTTATGAGAAGATTTTTTAGGTAAAGTGCCACCGCCAATATGAAATATTTTAGAATAAGGGCAATACATAATTTTATAACCTAAATTTTTTAATCGCCAGCAGAAATCAATTTCTTCCATGTGAGCAAAAAAATCATTATCAAATCCTCCAAATTTTAAAAACAAATCACTTTTTACAAACATACACGCTCCTGTAGCCCAAAATATTTCAGTAACATCGTCATATTGTCCTTTATCTTCTTCCATTGTTTGAAATATACGACCTTTACAAAAAGGATACCCGTATTTGTCAATAAAACCACCTGCTGCACCTGCATATTCAAACTCCAAAGGTTTATAAAAAGACATTATCTTTGGCTGACAAACAGCAATATTTTTGTCTTTTTCCATTAAGTCAATAACCGGTGTTATCCAATTGTCAGTAACTTCTATATCTGAATTAAGCAAAATATAGTAATCAGCATCAATTTTAGATAATGATTCGTTATATCCTTTTGTAAAGCCAAGATTTTTGTTATGTTGTATAATCCTTATTTGTGGATAATTGTTTTGTAAAAAAGAAATTGAATCATCAGCAGAAGCATTGTCAGCTATAATAATTTCAGCATTCTTTGAGCTATATTTAATAACAGAAGGCAAAAATTTTTCTAAAAATTTTTTGCCATTCCAATTTAATATTACTACTGCTATTTTCATTTATTATAGTCATTATTTTATTAACGATGTCAACTTAGCGAAGTTAACGAAGTTATATCATGAGCGAAGCGAATAACCAATATCACGAACAAAGTGAGTAATTTAACCCCTGTGAAATATCCGCCTAAGGCGGATTTCACGGGGTAAACAATTTAACAATTCCCGGGCATTTTAGTTCATTTTAAGTATTACCAGACATTTTTTTATGTTTCCATCTTCTGTGCGACCATAACCAATTATCAGGATGCTCTGTAATAGATTTTTCAAGCAAATGTATATGTTTTTCTGTGATTTCAAATTCATCAGTTCTTTGTGGTCTATCAGTTATTTTAATGATTTCTACTTCATAAAATCCGCGTTTTGTCCTTTGCATATCAAAAAATACAACAGAATAGTCCAAGTATTTTGCAATTTTTTCTGCACCTATAAACATAGGTGTTTCCTGATTCAGGAAATTAGTCCGGTATTCAATTTCGCTTTTAGTAGGTGTCTGGTCAGAACCTAATATGGCTAATATATGCTCATTTTTATTTTTTACAAGGAACTTAAATATTTTTTTAAAATATGCAAGTTTAAGATTAAATCTTGTACGAATATTATTAATATAATTTTCAAAAAATTTATCTGTAACTGGTTTTTCGGCTACAATAACTGTATAATCAGTTAAAGCAGGCAATATTGATAACCATTCCCAATTTCCACAATGTCCGGCTATAGCCATCACGTTTCTTTTTGATTTATACAAATCTTCTAAAATTTCAATATTCTTAAATCTAACTCTTTTTTTTAACTCTTTTTTACTTATATTTTTTGCTTTTATTGTTTCTAATATTATATCACAGAGATTATGATAAAATTTTTTGGCTATAATTTTTATTTCTTTATCATTTTTTTTAGGAAAAGAATTTTTGAGATTATTAAAAACAATTTTTTTTCTGTATCCATAAACATAATATGTGATAAAGTATAAAAAATCGGATAATATATATATAATTCTAAAAGGTAAAATTGATAAGAACCAAGCTATTGCCGAAAAGATATAATGAAATATAATCATTTAAAGGAATATTGATTTACTGATTTTAAGTAATTGCAAAAATAACTTTAATAATTGGATTACACATAATTAAAAATTGATGACTTATGGAAATATTTTTTTCAGGACAAAAGTAATTTTTCCTTAAAAAAGGAAATAGGGGATTGATTAAATTATAAATAAAGTGCAATAAAATTATAATATTAAACGCAAGTCCGTATTGTTTCTCATATTTTAGTGTGAGAAAAATAATTAGAGCTTATACTTAAATTTTGTTTTTTTCAGTTCTTCATTGGCTTTTATCACTTTATCTTTTAAACTTTTTTTAAAAGCAACAATTTTGTTATGTATTTCTTTGTCATTAGTTGCTAATATTTGTGCTGCAAGTATTGCTGAGTTTTTAGCAGCATTAAGTCCTACGGTTGCAACAGGTATTCCCTGAGGCATTTGAATCATAGAGAGAATGGCATCTAATCCTTGTAATGTAACTTTAACAGGGACACCTATTACAGGGATAGTTGTCATAGCGGCTATAACTCCGGGAAGATGTGCTGACATACCTGCTCCTGCAATAATCACTTTTATACCTCTTTTATATGCTGATTTTGCAAATTCTTCAACCTTATCAGGTGTGCGATGAGCTGATAAAATATTCATCTCAAATGGTATCTCCATCATATCCAAAAATATAGAAGCATCATTCATTATTTGTAAATCAGATGCACTACCCATAATAATACTTACCTTAGGTTTTATTTTTTTATTCATTTTATATTAATAAATATTTATTTAGTCATATTAATTTTATGATTTTTTATAAAATACAAAAATAACTAATTTTAAATTCTTTAACCTGAATAATTCATAAACTAAAAAATTTAGACTTCTTAAAAATTTGGAGATACAAAAATAATAAAACCTTATAACATCCGTAATATCAGGTGATTATATTATATATAAAAAACAAAACTACTCATTCACACAATTTTATTTGTATTACATTCTTATATTTAAGCATAACTTTT
>CAZOSY010000298.1:0-3145 GCA_964582565.1 uncultured Bacteroidales bacterium
AGAATCCAAATATAAGTTGGGAATAAAAATCTAAAATATTTATATATAGATATAGATAATCTTTGTTTCAATGTTTTATCTTTTAACATATCTTCTGCTGCAAATTTTTGAGGATTTTTTATTATCTTATCAGTATAGTCATATATTTTAAAATTTGAAACAAGTTTTTTTAATCCCCAGTAAGTAAGATGGGTTTCATAATAATATTTCCCCTTGTTGCAAATTCTTAAATAAATATGAGCAACGGGTTTAGGAATAATTGATAAGAATGGTAATTTATAATGTGCTTCCATTAAATTTAATCTGTTTGCTGCAGAAAAATAGCAAACTCCTTCTTTTTTTAAAACTCTGTAAATTTCTTGCATCATTTTTTCTGCATGTGGAACATGCTCATAGATATGAGAACAAATTACCATATCAAAAAAAGCATCTTTAAAATTTAAACTTTCTGCATTTCCTACTTGAAATTTTAAATTATTTAATTGATAATGTTTTATTGCTATATTTATAGCATATCTATCAATATCAATGGCATAATAATTTTTAAAATAAGACGAAAGTAAAAATGATATTCCTCCTTTATGACAACCAATCTCCAGTACATTTAAATTTTTTAAATCATTATTAAAATAATCTTTTATTACTGCAATTGTTTTTTGAGATTTTATTTTTCTGCTCTGGTCATATCCGATTATATGCGAATGAATTTTTGAAAAATTTTTTTGATATGTTTTTTGCTCCATTTTCCCAAAAAATTTTTAAATAAATAAACAATAAATATATTATTAATTTACTTTATTATTAAATTATTTTATCTTTTTAAAAATTGATTTCTAACAGGCTCATGAATATAAATAATTCAAAAAATAGTTTATTCGAATTATTTACTATAAATTCAGTATCTATTATATTATTGATTTAACAAACATTTTTTTGATTATATCATATATCATTTTGGTAAAAAGAAAAAATTATTAATATAAATTTTGACTTTATTTCTATTTGATAATGCTATTTTACTTTCTTTTAAAAATTTTGTCTGATATCTATTTATATCAAAATGCTCAATTGATTCCAACTGATTTTTATTTATAAAAAATCCTTTATATTCAAATTGCTTAATATATTTAAATATATCTTCAACACTTACATTTTTTGGTAAATGTCTTTGCTCTATCTCAATAAGAATAATAGGTTTGAATTTTTTTATGGTTTCCTGTGAACCTTCTAGTACTTGCTTTTCATGACCTTCTACGTCTATTTTTATAAAATCGACTTGATGAAAATGAAAATTATCTAAAATATTTGTTTCTATATTTATTTTTTTTACATTGTCATATTTATTGAAAATAGAATCTTCAAGTGATGAATTACTATATCTTGCTATGTCAGATTTTATTGGTATATAAAATTCATAAGTATCTTTTTTATTAGATAAGGCAATATTATGTATATTAACATTTTTAAAATTAGCTTTTTCAATATATTTTGATGCCTTAACTAATGGTTCAAATGCTTCTACTTTATTAAAAATTTTGGAAAGATATCTGGTGTATATACCAATATTTGCGCCTATATCAATAGCTACCCTTTTATTCTTTACTAATTTTGGGATGTATTTCATTTCAGGATCAAATGAATTTGTTAGCTTTTGATAAGTATAGTTATACTTCAAAAATTGATGATATAAATAATTAAGAATTATTTTTTTCATTATATACTTTTTTTTAATAACATCCTTTGTTAATTTATTCCAATAAATTATTTATTTGTTTTTTTTTATACTCAATTTGATACAAATGAAGTATTTGGTAATTAATTTATATTTTTTTTAATTTTATAAGGAATTATATAATACAGAATATTTTTCAGCAATAGAATTCCATAAAAAATTTTGTTCAACATGAGTTATTCCATTGTTTTTTAAAGAGCAGTATAAATTGTTATCTTTTAATAAAGTAAAAACAGCTTCAGCTATTTGCTCACTATTTTTGGGGGCAACAAGAATACCTGTTTTTTTATTAATTATTACATCAGTAATTCCTCCTACATTTGTAGAAATTACTGGAATACCATAACTTAATGCTTCAATATTGACAACTCCCAATCCTTCCGTATCTCCATTCTTATCTATTATAGCAGGTAAGATAAAGCAAAATGAATTTGTATAGAAATAAGGCAACTCATCTTCTTTGATAAAATCAACAAAATAAATGTTATCTAAATTTAAATTTCTTACTTGTTGTTTAAGATTATTCTTTTCAGGTCCGATACCTGCAATAACTAAATGAATATTAAAATATTTTTTACTAATTTTTTTAAATGCTTTAATTAGATATTTATGGCCTTTTCGTTCGACTAATCTTCCTAGTGAAAATATTACTATATGATTTTTTGGTATATTAAATTTTTTATTCCAGAATAAATGATCTTCATAACTTTTAATTTCAGGTAGTTTTTTAACACCAAAAGGTAATATAGTGATATGTTTATTTTTTAAAGAATAATACTTTTTTAGTTGGGTTAATGTATAATTGCTATTGACAATTAAATTTTGTGTATAAAAAATTAATAAACTTAATATATAATTTTTTTTTAGCTCAAAAACTTCGGCACCATGCATCGTAAGAACAAATTTTTTTCTTAATATTTTTGCCGCAAATAATCCTCCTAAACCAGCAATTGACCAATTAGCATGAATAATATCATATTTCCTACCATATTTTAAAGTAAAAATAAAAAAGGCAAAGATTAAAAAAGGAAGTTGTAGTTTAGCTAAAAAATATTTTTTTAAATTTTCTGAAATGCCATAGTTATAAGCTAATATATGAAATTTTTTATTAAAAAAATATGTAAATCTATAAATTTTTATTTTATCAAAAAATTCTTTTTTACTTGTGCTTTTATCATGAGGAGCTAATATATCATTTTTTATACCTATGTTATTTAATACTTCTACTTTATTAAAAATAAAAGAGCCAACACTATCTCCAACAAATCTTGGAAAAGATGTTGTAAGTTCAAGAATTTTAATTTTTGATTTCATTTATACAACCTTTCATTATCCTGAATATTCATTCATATTGAAACAATACGGATGTTTTATTTTTTGAATTCTTCCATCCCGAATGTTTTTCTTAATAAA
>CAZOSY010000299.1:0-3122 GCA_964582565.1 uncultured Bacteroidales bacterium
CATATCTGCGGTTCCATATTTCATTACCATCTTTGTCATATTTAATGGTAACATAATCAGCTCTATTCATCTGGGTAAATGGAATATTTTTACTTGTGCCTGCCACATATATATTGTCAAAAACATCAATAGATACCGCTACATCCTGCAATGAGTCAGGACCATTGTATCTTGCCACCCATTGCTGAACAGCAATTTCCTGTGCATTTGTTTTTTGAAAACATACACTCAATGCTATGAGCATAATAACTGATAATAAATTTATTGTTTTTTTTATGGTTGCTATAATTTTATAATTAAAGAAATTATAAAGAAGATAAAATTTGATTTTACAAAGATAAACATTTTTTATCAAAAACAAAGTGTTTTTTTTAAAAAATCAAAATAATCTATAAAGATATATTTTTTTGTTATAAAATCCAAATTAAAAATAAATTATTTTTTAAAAATAACTTATCACTATATTGCTTTATGGTCCATCTCTGATTTCTAATTTTATTTTTAATTCTTAATTCTTAATTTTTTTGCTTTTTTGCTTTTATCTTTTTACTTTTGCCTGTCCTGTAAAATTTACCAAAGGTAAATATTTCATTAATTACTTGAATTTGTAACAAAAACTAAAAAACATGAACAATAAAAGAATTATTTTTTGTTTGATTTTCTCCTTTTTTATTAATAATATAATATTAGCATCTAATATTAATAACAAACTGTTTATTGGAGATTCTATTGATGTCTTGCATTATAATATTCATTTAAAGGTTGTTCATTTATCACAAAAAAACATACAGGGATATACTGATTTAACCATAACTCCCAAAACAGACAGCATAAGTGATATACCTCTTTATTTGCTTGCTTTAACCATTGATTCAATTTTAGTAAATGATACAATAGTATTGTCATTTAATTATAATGATACCATATTACATATTCCTCTTTTAAATGTTATTAATACAGGAGATACAATTTGTGTAAAGGTTTTTTATCATGGGCATCCAAAGACAGCTTCTTCCGGATATGGTGGTTTTTATTTTAGTGGTGATAGTGCTTTTGCATATAGCATAGGAATAGGTATAGGTGAAGTTCCTCCTAATTATGGCAGAGTATGGTTTCCTTGTGTTGATGATTTTATTGACAGAGCAACTTATGATTTTTATATAACAACAGATGATGATAAGATGGCTGTATGTGGCGGAACATTGATTTCGGAAAATGATAATGGAGATAGCACTGTAACATATCACTGGAACTTGTCAAATACAATTCCTTCATACCTTACCTCTGTTGCTGTTGGGAATTACGTTGGCGTAAAAGATACTTTTAACGGTATAAACGGACAAATACCTGTTGTTATATATGTAAAACCTTCTGATACAGCA
The DNA here is from genome assembly GCA_964582565.1 of uncultured Bacteroidales bacterium. Taxonomy (GTDB): domain Bacteria; phylum Bacteroidota; class Bacteroidia; order Bacteroidales; family CAZZDX01; genus CAZZDX01. Next base: position 1,383 of record CAZOSY010000299.1, read on the forward strand.
AAAGTTGGCGGAACATTTGCTAATCTGAAAGATATATTAACAATTTACGAAGACCATTGGGGTCCTTATAGCTGGGAAAGAGTCGGATATGTTGGCGTGCCTTTTAGTTCAGGGGCAATGGAACATGCTACAAATATTGCTTATCCAAATGCCTGTATTGATGGAAGTTCAACTTATGAATGGTTGTATGCCCATGAACTATCTCATCACTGGTTTGGCGATTTGATAACCTGTGCATCAGCTTCAGAGATGTGGATAAACGAAGGATGGGCTGTTTTTAACGAATCTTTATTCAGAGAAGGACTTTATGGTAAAGAAGCATATAAAACAAATATGAGAAAAAGACATAAAGAAGTGTTACAGTTTACTCATATTTATGATAATGCTTATATAGCTATTAGCGGAGTGCCTCCTGAATATACTTACGGAAGCACTGTATATGATAAAGGAGCTTGTGTTGTCCATACATTAAGAGGTTATATGGGAGATAGTATCTTTTTTAATACTGTTAAAGCTTACTTAAATCATTTTGCTTATAATCATGTATCAACAATAGAGTTAAGAGATTTTTTCTCTTCCTGGTCAGGTATTGATTTGAATGATTTTTTTGACTTTTGGGTGCTTTCTCCCGGATTTCCACACTTTTCTGTTGACTCATTTTTTGTTAGTCAGAACGGACAAAATTATGATGTAAATGTTTTTATAAGACAAAAATTAAAAGAAAGTACAACTTTTGCTAACTCTAATAAAACAGAGATAACATTTATGGATAGCACCTGGCAGCAATTTACTGATACTATAATCTTTTCAGGAGAATATGGAAATAAAACTTTTAATGTCCCTTTTATGCCTGAAATAGTTATGGTTGATTTTGATGAAAAAATATGTGATGCAACAACAGATTTTTATAAAGTAATTAAGACAACAGGAGAAACAGATTTTACTACAACATATTTTAAGCTTAATGTATTACAGATTACTGACTCTGCTTTTGTAAGGGCAACACATAACTGGGTTGTGCCAGACCCTTTAAAAAATCCTAATCCTGACATTTTCAGATTGTCTGATTACAGATATTGGAAAATTGATGGCATATTTCCAAATAACTTTGAGGCACAGGGAAAATTTTATTATAACAGGACAAATAGTATAAGTAGTGGCTATCTTGATAATACATTTTTACCGACAGATGATTCAGCTGACTCTCTGATTTTATTGTATCGTAAAGATGCTTCTGTTGATTGGCAAATGATATCTTTTATTAAGTCAGGAACACATAATGTTGGTTATTTAATGACAGACAATTTGAAAAAAGGAGAATATACATTAGCAATAGGTGAACCAAATCAGTCATATATAGAATCTAATAATATTGAAGTAAATACATTAAAGGTTTATCCAAATCCATCTAATAATACATTTACAATTGAATTTAATATCCTTAAAAAATCAACAATAAAAATATATAACAGCGCAAAAATATTGGTTAAAAGTATAGATATTTCACCAAAGCAGAGTTTTGTTAACTGGCAGCCGGTTAATTTATCAAAGGGAATTTATTATATACAGATTTACTCGTCAGATAATAAGATAACAGCGAGAAAAAAGGTTATTTATATGTAGTATCTTGACAATTCAATTTCGGATCAGGCATCTGCCTGAATGGAATGGTTTACAGATATATAATGGTTTTATGGTTTTATGGTTTTATGGTTTTATGGTTTTATGGTTTTATGGTTT
>CAZOSY010000300.1:0-3096 GCA_964582565.1 uncultured Bacteroidales bacterium
CCTAAAAAAGGCAAAGCCAGCAATCCTATATACAAAGGTATTCTTTTTAGTTTATTTAATATATTCTTCATGTTATTACTGCTATAAAAGGATATTTATCTTTGTTTTACTCATTTTATCCAAAAATTTTTACAAATATATAAATATATTTTTAAACTGCAAAAAAAATGTATTTTTTTGTTTATATACTCACCCCTTGTTTAATAATGGCTTTACCAATTACACAGGGTAAACCTAATCCAAATATCATTTAGTTAATCCGTAACATATTGAACATCAGATTAGCACCACAATTTATTGTGGTGTTTAAATATAAATATCGTGTCATAAAAGTCGGCTTTAAGCCGACTTCCAAAAACAAACGTGCTATTTTATACACTGAAGTATGGTGCTAATCTGATATGCTCTAATCAAAAATTTATAATCTTAACTTAATAACATTACCATAGTCCCTCTCTACTCGTAGAGAGGGGAACCAAAAGGGGAGAGTAAAAAAAATATTCAGTTTTTGTTTTAATATCAACTTTGTTTTCCTACAAAATTTTAAGTTTGGCAAATTTTAAAACTAATTGCTTTTGTCCAATATTTTTAAAAAAAACAGTGGCTTTTCTGTTGGAATCCGAGCCATCAATATTTATAATCTTACCTTTCCCAAAAATGTTATGTTCTACCTGCATTCCAACCTGAAAAACTTTTGTATTGTCTGCTTCATAATTCACATTGCTGCTATTATTCAAATCTCTAATCCTTTTAAATTTTCTGTCAAAGCCCTTATTATCTTTTATTTTTATAGAACTATTTATATGAGGCAGATAATTATTTTTTCTTCCAAATTTTAGTTCTTTGTTTATAGATTTTTCTTCCGGAATATCTATATATTTAGAATCAATTTCTTCTATAAATCTGCTTGGTTCACATATCAAAATCTGTCCCCAGCGATAACGATTTTCTGAATAAGAGATAATAACTTGTTTTTTAGCTCTTGTAATTGCAACATAAAATAATCTTCTTTCTTCTTCCAATTCCTTTCCGGAACTTAATGACTGGACCGAAGGGAACAAATTTTCTTCCATTCCAACAATATATACATAAGAAAATTCAAGACCTTTTGCTGCATGCACAGTCATCAAAGAGACCCTGTTGATGTTATTTTTATCATTATCTTCTGCATCTGTAAGTAAAGCTATATCCTGTATAAATTCATCCAGTGTTTTTATCTCCGAAGAATTATCTTTATTAACGTCTTCTTTTCTTTCTGAAAATTCTTTGATAGCATTTAATAATTCTTCAATATTTTCATATCTGTTCACTCCATCAGGACTTTTATCTTCATACAAATTTTTTATAATACCTGTTGAATCAGTAATCTCTTTTGCCAGTTCATAAGCATTTTTTGTTTTAAGATGAGCAGAAAAACTTTTTATCATTATAACAAAATCATAAATCTTTGATTTTACTCCATTGCTAATATCTATGTCTGATTTATCTATTTCTTCTAAGACGTTCCATAAACTTTTGTTCATTTTATTAGCGAAAACAACAATTCTGTCAATACTATTTTTTCCAATTCCTCTTTTTGGATAATTGATAACGCGAATAAGAGCTTCTTCATTCTTATTATTAACTGTTAATTGAAAATAAGAAATTATGTCTTTTATCTCTTTACGTTTATAAAAAGATAGTCCTCCATAAATCTTATATGGTATATTTATTTTACGTAATGCTTCTTCCATTATTCTTGATTGAGCATTTGTACGATAAAGAATAGCAAATTTTTTATTTTCCAAATGATAATTCATCTTATTTTCAAATATAGAACCAGCCACTAATTTGCCTTCCTCATTATCAGTTATAGATTTTATTAATTTTATCTTTTCTCCTGTATTATTTTCTGTCCATATTTTTTTGGGGATTTGCTTTTTATTATTAACTATAATACTATCAGCAGCATTTACAATCATTTTTGTGGACCTGTAATTCTGTTCAAGTTTAAATGTATTCAAATCAGGATAATCTTTTTTAAAATTTAAAATATTTTTAATATCAGCACCTCTAAAAGCATAAATACTCTGTGCATCATCACCCACAACACATAAATTTTTATTGTCAGCAGATAATTTCTTTACTATTAAATATTGAATATAATTAGTATCCTGATATTCATCAACAAGTATATATTTAAATTTTTTTTGATATTTGGACAATGCTTCAGGAAAATCTCTTAATAATATATAAGTATTAAACAGTAAATCATCAAAATCCATAGCTCCTGCTTTAAAACAACGTTTACTGTATAAACTGTATAATAATCCTATTTTTGGTTTTCTGATTGAATTATTGTAATTTAGAATTTCACTATCTGAATTATAATGGTCAGGAGAAATAAGATTACTGGTCTTTGCAGACGAAATTTTATTTAAGACATAACCGGGATTATAAATTTTATCATCCAAATCCTGTTCTTTAATTATTTTTTTTATTAACCTTTTTGAATCTTCTGTATCGTATATACTAAAATTTGAAAGATATCCTAAATTTTTTGCTTCATATCTTAATATCCTTGCAAAAACAGAATGAAACGTGCCCATATATACATCTCTTGCCTCATTTCCACCAACAAGTTCAACAACTCTTGCTTTCATCTCTCTTGCAGCTTTGTTAGTAAAAGTAAGTGCTAAAATATTAAACGGGTCAACACCTTTACTTACCAAATAGGCAATACGATATGTAAGAACTCTTGTCTTGCCTGAGCCTGCTCCGGCAACTACCATCGTTGGACCATCTATACATCGGACAGCTTCTGCCTGTTTTTTATTCAAATCTTTTAAAATATCTTTCATTTTTCAATGTTTTTGTAAAAACAAAAATACCAATTTTATTATAGGAAACTTCTAAAAATTGTATTTTTTGAAATTGCAAAGAACATTAAAATTTTTCGCAAAGAACGCAAAGAAATAAAAATCAATACATTGCGTGCTTTGCGATTTTTTTGCGAACTTCGCGGTTAAATTATTATTTGAATTTTTAGAAGTGCCATTATAGATATATTATAAAATAAAAAATTAATATAAAATCAAACTACACATTTTGAATGAC
>CAZOSY010000301.1:0-3089 GCA_964582565.1 uncultured Bacteroidales bacterium
TTTGTGTCAAGACAAAGAAAAGTTATACTAATGTCGTTCCTAAGGCGGATTGACTCTGTCAGGTTCGGCAGTTGCCGAACTCTGACAGGTCAGTAATGTCTAAATATCACAGACATAAAATCTGACAGAGTCGCAAGACCCCGATACGGTCATTCTTCCCTACGGGGCAGGCCTGTCAAAGTTTGGATTTATACGAAGTTTTATTATTAACATAACACTAATTAACATACTGCTACTTGCGGTTATATTGTTTATTATCAACACCTTCAATTAAAATCGAGGGCTAATTATATTTTTTCCTTTCAGGAAATTGTTGATTTAAATAATATGTAATCAGCTTATTTCCAATTGATTAATAATTTAACTCAGGTTAATAATTTTTCTCATAATAAAATCATAAAAAATTATGAAATTCTCTAAATATTGGAAACAAAAAAAACCTCATAAATGTAAAATATTTTTTATAATTTGATATATACATAAAGTTATAACTATCTGAAAAAAAACTCTTTATTTCACTAACAAATTTTATTTGTCCATTTATTCAACTTTCACATAACTTTCTAATTTAATGATAATTAAATTCATTAGGTGTTGTAAATAATAATATATACTTTTGCAATTCATTTCTCCCGTATTAAATATTCGGAAAAATTAATCATAAATAACTAATATGAACACATTTGAAGAATTCGACATGAAGCCGGAAATTTTACAAGCAGTAAAAAAATTAAATTTTGAAGAAACAACTCCTATTCAAGAAAAAATAATTCCTTTCTTATTATCATCAAGCAAAGACTTAATAGCTTTAGCTCAAACAGGAACAGGTAAAACAGCAGCTTTTGGGTTGCCAATTCTTGAACAAACAGATTTGAATTCAAAAAAAATACAAACTCTTATCCTAAGTCCAACACGAGAGTTAACAATGCAAATTACAAGAGATATTGAAAGTTTTTCAGTTAACTTAAAAAATTTTAAAGTGATATCTGTTTATGGAGGAGCAAACATAGTAACACAAATGGATGCTTTAAGAAGAGGTGGTCAAATTGTTGTTGGCACCCCGGGACGAGCACTTGATTTAATCAGAAGAAAAAGACTTGACATTTCAAAGATAAGATGGCTGGTACTTGACGAAGCTGACGAAATGTTATCTATGGGATTTAAAGATGACTTAGATACTATTTTGGCAGAGACACCAAAAGAAAAACAAACATTGTTATTTTCAGCAACTATGCCAAAAGGCATTGTTAACATTGCCAACAAAAGCATGGACAACCCTGAGGAAATTTCAGCAGGTAAAAAAAATATAGGTGCAGAAAATGTTGACCATTATTTTTACATGGTTCAAGCAAAAGACAGATATGAGGCTTTAAAACGAATTACAGATATTAATCCCAATATTTATGGTATAGTTTTTTGCAGAACGCGTAGAGAGACAAAAGAAGTTGCCGAAAAACTTATGAACGATGGTTATAATGCAGATGCTTTACATGGCGATTTATCGCAAGCTCAACGCGATTATGTTATGAATCGTTTCAGAGTAAAACATTTACAGATATTAGTTGCTACTGATGTTGCTGCCCGAGGAATTGACGTAAAAGACCTTACACATATTATCAACTACAATCTTCCTGATGAAAATGAAATTTATATTCACCGTACAGGAAGAACAGGACGAGCAGGGAAAAAAGGAATTGCAATTACAATTATCCATTCGAGAGAAATGAATAGAATACGCGTCATTGAAAAGAAAGTTGGCAAAAAATTCATTAAGAAATCTGTTCCAGGAGGAAAAGAAATTTGTAAAAAACAACTCTTTAACTTAATTGATAGAGTAGAAAAAGTTGAGGTGAATGAATCTGAGATAGAACAATTTATTCATGAAATTGAAAAAAAAATTGATTGGCTTAGTCGCGAAGATTTGATTAAACATTTTGTATCGGTTGAATTTAACCGCTTTTTGTCTTATTATGAAGGTGCCCATGACTTAAATGTTAAGCCACGAAAAGAAAGAGACAGTAGAGAAAGAAGAGATAGCAGAGACGGTAGAGAAAGAAGAGATAGCAGAGACGGTAGAGAAAGAAGAGATAGCAGAGACAGTAGAGAAAGAAGAGATAGCAAAGGCGGTAGAGAAAGAAGAGATAGCAGAGACGGTAGAGATAGCAGAGATAGCAGAGACGGTAGAGAAGGAAGAGACAGTAGAGAAGGAAGAGGCGGTGGATTTGATTTTACAAGATTCTACATTAATATTGGCAAGAACAAGAATCTTAATCCTGCAAGCTTAATGAAAATTATTAATGATAATTCTAAATTCCAAAATGTAGAGATTGGCAGTATAGATATTCTAAAAAACTTCTCGTTTTTTGAATTTGACAAAAATCATGAAAAAGAACTTGTTAAAGCTTTTAAAAACGTAGATTTTGAAGGCACAAAGTTGATTATTGAGCCAACAAAAAAAGATAAAACAGCTACAAAATTCCGCTCAAGAAAAAGAAGTAGCGATTATCCTAGTCATGCAAAATTTAATTCAAGACCTGATCAGAAAAGAAGAAATAAGAAATATTAGTATTCTTTAGAATCTGATTGATAATCCATAATTAGTTTCTGTCAATAAAGTTAGTGTTTGTTCTATAATGTTCGAGTTTAAGGCTTGCGAAATATTTAAAATTCAGGAGTTTACTTTTGTAAATGACTGATTTTAAATATGAGGGTAACACAGAAATCGGACATTATAGACGAACACTAATTAAATAATCAATTATTAATCCATATTGATTGGTTGTAATTAATAATTTTTTACCAAGTTCAACATTAGGATGACGTTTACCTTTATTTATCCATTCTGTATATGTCTCAAATATTGAAAATATTTTTTCTTCTTGTGGTATTTTTTTCCCCTTTATTGTGCGTCTTTCAAGTAAATCTATATGCTTATTCAAACAGGTAGGTATGCCTTTCGTGCTTTGATGCCCAGGTTGGCATTACTGTAACAACATTGCCTTCCTTGTTCTTTACCCTTGGTAGCCTATAGTTAATATATGTCTTATACTGCATAGTATCTAAATGATGCCATGTCCTATTTGGTGCAT
>CAZOSY010000302.1:0-3080 GCA_964582565.1 uncultured Bacteroidales bacterium
AAAGTATATTATTTTTTCCAGAATGCGGGTGAGAATAGTATTAGGACAGTAAACAATTCAAGTCGTCCCAGAAGCATAAGAAAAGACAGGAACCATTTTCCGACAACAGGTATGTTGGCATAATTATTAATTGGTCCAACAGAGCCAATGGCAGGTCCTATATTTCCAATTGTTGCAGCAACAGAACCCATAGCTGATTTAAAATCAAAACCGAGTATTGTCATAAAAAAGGTGCCAAAAGCAAAAAAAATCATATAAATAAGGAAAAAAGCCAGGATATTAAAAATAATATTCTGTGGTATAATTTTTTTGTTTAAACGTACAGGGATAACAGCCGAAGGATGTATTAAACGTTTTAATTCTAAAGAACTATTTTTAAATAATAATAAAATTCTAACTATTTTTACACCGCCTCCTGTAGAACCTGCACAGCCACCTGTAAACATTAATAAAAATAAAAACACCCACAAAAAAACAGGCCAACTTAAATAATTAGCAGTTACGTAACCTGTTGTAGTAATAATTGAAACCGCCTGAAAGAGAGAACTTCTAAAAGATTTTTCAACCGATGTATTATTAAACAAAAATAAACAAACAGTAATGATTATTGAACTTATGAGGATTAAAAAAATGTAGTATCTAAATTCTTCGTTTTTCCATATTCTATTTAATTTTCCTCTAAGCATAAAATAATGAAGTGTAAAATTTGTCCCTGCCAGTATCATAAATACAATAATTATATATTGTATAAAAGGAGAATAATTGGCAATGCTTGCATTTTGTGTAGAGAATCCACCTGTAGCCATGGTTCCAAAGGCATGACATATAGCATTAAAAAAATCCATACCACCATACATAAGAAGTAAGGTCTCAATAAATGTTAATAAAATATATATTCCCCAGAGTCGTTTTGCTGTCTCTCTAATACGTGGATGCAATTTGTCTTTTGTTGGGCCTGGGACTTCAGCGGCAAAAAGCTGCATTCCTCCTATGCCCAGAATAGGTAAGACAGCAATTGACAGAACAATTATTCCCATACCACCTATCCAGTGTGTCATACTTCTCCAGAATAAAATATCCCTGGGTATTGCCTCAATATCATTTAAAATTGATGCTCCGGTAGTAGTAAATCCTGAAATAGTTTCAAAAAATGCATTTGTAAAATTCGGTATGGTCTTGCTTAACAAAAAAGGTAAAGTGCCAAATAAAGACATTACAATCCATGTTAAAGAAACAGTAATATATCCTTCTCTTTTTCCAATATCTTTGTTTTTGTAATTTTTATTAATGAGCCATAAAAAGAGTCCGAAGCAAGATGTAATCAGACCTGATATTAATAGCGGATATATATCATTGTTATAATATATTGAGAAGCCCAAGCCCGTAAGCATAAAAAATCCTTCAAAAATTAATAGTAATCCTACAAATCTTATTATGAATTTCATATTAATTTTTTTCCATCTTGGCATTTTTTTTGACTTATTAAGTTATAATACGATTTTTGTGAATCATTTAGTTTGGCATTAGTTAAAGAATCTTTCAACTTTATTAATAGTGTTTGGCAGGGCAAAAACAACGACTTTATCATTTTCCATAATTTGTATATTTCCGACAGCTATACGGCTTTGTCCGCCACGTATTATTCCTCCGATAATTGCTCCTTTAGGAAATTTTAGTTCGCTTATAGGATGTTTGGTAATAGGCGAATTATGTTTTACTACAAATTCAAGCACATCAGCATCTATCTCATTAAGACATTTAGAAGAGGAAACTTCTGCGTTCATAGTAAAACGGACAATATAACTTGCTGTAATTAATTTTCTGTTAATAATATTATTTATCCCCATATTTTTAGCTATATCAATATAATCTATATTTTCAACCAGAGCAATGGTTTTTTTAATACCATATTTTTTAGCTAAAAGGCAGGTAAGTATATTTGTTTCAGAATTGCCTGTGAGAGCAATAAAGGCGTCCATTTCTCTAATATCTTCATCTTCCAGAAGTTCTATATCTCGTGCATCGCCGTTTATAATAAGAGTTTTATCAAGACAATTTGTAAGATATTCGCATTTTCCTTTATTGATTTCAATTAGTTTAATATTTAGTTTTTCTTCTAACTTTTTTGCAGTAATTCTTCCTATTTTCCCGCCTCCAACAATTACTGCATTTTTTATTTTGATTCTTGTTTTTCCTGCCATTTCCAATATTCTGTCAATGCCATTTGGCTTTGTAATTACATAAATAGAGTCATTTTCTAAAAACATATCATCACCTCTCGGAATAATGGTTGTTTTTTTTCTGTTTATAGCAACGGCTCTAAAGTCCAAATGCGGATATTCTTTTGCTATCTGATTGAGGGTTTTGTTTATTACAGGAGCATCCTTTTCTAATTTTACCAAAAACAAAGATAATTTACCTCCTGAGAAGTCAAATGCCTCAGTAGCAGCTGTTTGGTTTAAGAGTTTGATAATCTCGTTAGAGGCAAAATGTTCAGGACAAACCAAAAAATCTATTCCTAAAGTTTTAAATAGTTCTTTGCTTTTAGCAGTTAAGTATTCAGTATTATTTACTCTTGCAATGGTTTTTTTAGCACCAATTTTTTTGCTTAGTATAGAAGTAACAATATTAGTTAGCTCATTTTTAGAAACAGAAATTAGCAAGTCGGCATTTTTTATATTTACATCTTTTAATACAGAAAAAGAAGTAGAATCGCCTATTATTGTCATTAAATCCGAATGAGATTCAATTAATTTAAGCAGGTCCTTGTTAGGAGTTATCAATGTAATATTATGATTTTCATCTGAAAGCAATTTTGCAAGATGTAAACCTACTTCACCGTCGCCAGAGATAACTATGTTCATAATATTTTGTTTTTAAGATATAAAAATGCGAATATAATTAAAAATTAAAATATATTTTTTTAACTAACAAAACAAACTAATTTAATAATTAATTTTTTGTTTGTCTTGTTTGGTTAATAATATTTTTACTTAACCTGAATAATTCATAAACTAAAAAATTAGGTAGTGTCATATATTAATTGATATTTTTTATTTGAAATAAATATCCCTATAGTG
>CAZOSY010000303.1:0-3048 GCA_964582565.1 uncultured Bacteroidales bacterium
ATTGATTGTCATTGATTGTTATTGATTGTCATTGATTGTTATTGATTGTCAATATCAGTAAATGACGGTAAAGTCAAATGATAAAGTATATTTACTCAAAATATAACCATCTACCAGTAACCCAGCTACAAACTTCAAACCTATTTTTTAATCTGCAATATGAATTGATATTTCTTTAGCAGTTTTTTTCATAATATCTATTGCATGGTCAGTAAGTTTTCCTTGTTTTAATGTTTCAAGCACATCCTGATGGTTTAATTCAAGATAATTTATATATTCTTTTTCAAATTCCTGAATTTTTTTTACTGGCACATTTTCCAATAAATCTTCTGTTCCGCAAAAAATAATTGCTATTTGTTTTTCTACAGGCATAGGAACATATTGTAATTGTTTAAGTATTTCTACATTTCTGGCTCCTTTATTAATGACAGACAATGTAACAGCATCCATGTCAGAGCCAAATTTTGCAAAAGCTTCAAGTTCACGAAATTGTGCCTGATCCAACTTTAAAGTTCCTGCAACCTTTTTCATTGACTTTATCTGAGCATTGCCTCCAACTCTTGATACAGATATACCAACATTAATTGCCGGACGAATTCCTCTGTTAAAAAGGTCTTTTTCCAAAAAAATCTGTCCATCAGTAATGGAAATCACATTTGTCGGTATATAAGCAGACACATCACCTGCTTGTGTTTCAATAACAGGTAAAGCGGTTAAAGATCCGCCACCTTTTACCATTGGCTTTATAACTTCAGGTAAATCGTTCATTTGTGAAGCAACATCATCAGAATCTATAATTCTTGCAGATCTTTCAAGTAATCTTGAATGCAAATAAAATATATCTCCAGGATATGCTTCCCGTCCCGGTGGTCGTCTTAATAACAACGATACTTCTCTGTAAGCAGTTGCCTGCTTTGAAAGGTCGTCATAAATAATTAAAGCAGATCGTCCTGTATCTCTATAATACTCTCCAATAGCAGCACCGGCATAAGGAGCATAAAATAGCATAGCAGCAGGATCCGAAGCTGTTGCCATTACGATGATTGTATATTTCATAGCCCCATGTTTTTCTAATACTTTTGCTATACTGGCTACAGAAGACCCTTTTTGTCCTACTGCAACATATATACAATATACAGGTTTACCTTTTTCGTAATTTTCTTTCTGATTAATAATTGTATCAATAGCAATTGCTGTCTTGCCTGTCTGTCTATCACCAATTATAAGTTCTCTTTGACCTCTCCCAACAGGGATCATTGCATCAATAGGTTTAATACCTGTTTGTAAAGGTTCGTTAACCGGTTGACGAAAAATAACGCCGGGTGCTTTTCTTTCTAAAGGCATTCTGTAAGTTTTACCTTTTATTTCTCCTTTTCCGTCAAGTGGCTCTCCTAATGTGTTAATAACTCGTCCTAGCAATCCTTCTCCTGCATTAATAGATGCAATTTTTCCTGTTCTTTTCACTAAATTTCCTTCTCTTTCAGTTTCTGACTCTCCAAGTAACACAACGCCCACATTGTCTTCTTCAAGATTTAATGTAATAGCTTTTAATCCTGTCTTTTCAAATTCCACAATCTCGCCTGCCTGAACATTGGTTAAGCCATATATACGGGCAATACCATCACCTATTTGTAATACTGTGCCAACTTCTTCCAGTTCAGATTCTGACTTAAACCCTGACAATTGCTGTCGTAATATTGCTGAAACTTCAGCTGGTTTGATTCCTGACATCTTATACTTTTTTTGTTTTTAAATTTAATTTATTTTTTGCCAAAATTATATTTTTTTTTTAATATTCAGCCATAATTAATTCATAAATTTTTTCGTAACTATTCATCTTAAAAGAAATGTTTATCACGTTGATTGTTATTTACGTAGTTAATAACTTTTGTCTAAATACTAAGCAGTCGGCAATATATACAACGCAATAATTAATCTTACTTAATAAAATTTTATTGCCTTTGGATGTAGAGTATCTGACAGGTTGCGTAGCACCTGTTGGAATATATTGATTTCTTCTATAAACTTTTGCCAAATTTTTTTATATCATCTATAATAAATTTATTTTATGTAAGTTTGTAATTATAAATATTAATTTTTATGAAATTAAAAACAGCAACTTTATTTTTTGTATTCTCCTTTTTAAGTTTATCTAAAATTTTTGCTCAAAGCATTACAAAAGATTCCTGTATTTTTACTCCAATGTTCACTTTTTCATATTCTTATCAGATTCCAGGTGCTAATCTTGCAGATAGATTTGGTGATAATTCCAATATTGGATTTAACTTTCTGATAAAAACAAATAAAAACTGGATAGCAGGAGTTGACTTTAACTATCTCTTTGGTGGTAAAATAAAAGAAAATAATATTTTTGATTCTATCTCAACAAGTAGCGGAGAGATAATTGATGGAAACGGTATGATTGCAGATATAAAACTATATGAAAGAGGTTTTTATACTTCCGTTAAATTTGGTAAGATATTTCCTGTATTAAGTTCAAATAAAAATTCAGGTATAATGCTTATTGGTAGTGTTGGACTATTACAACATAAAATAAGAATAGAAGTTACAGACAATGTGGCACCACAGCTAAAAGATGATTATAAAAAAGGTTATGACCGACTTACCAATGGACTTGGAATAAGCGAATTTGTAGGATATGCATATTTAGGGAATAGCAGAACAGCAAATTTTTTTGCCGGAATTGAGTTCACTCAGGCATGGACACAATGCAGAAGGGACTTTAACTTTGATACAATGCAAAAAGATACTTCTAAACGTTTGGACCTGCTCTATGGTATTAAAGTGGGCTGGATAATACCTTTATATAAAAGACAGGTAAGTGAATTTTATTATTACTGATTTCTTAACATAACACAATGATACAAACAAACTAAAGAAATAGTGGCAGTAGCAGTGTCAGGTAATTGTCTGATTTTTTTTTATTTATCTGTTAAACTTTACTGGGACTGCTGCTTTATATTTTTTGGTAATAGTGTCCGACTAAAAATGAAATTAGAATTTATAATAGTAGATTCCTCACTCCGT
>CAZOSY010000304.1:0-3046 GCA_964582565.1 uncultured Bacteroidales bacterium
TTTAGCCAAAGTTTAATTTTGTTTTTTACTGAAATTTTATAAAATTTAGTTATTTGAGAATTATAATAATATTTGTAAGTCCATAAGCCAAAAACAGTTGAATTTGTGCATATATTAAACCACATATTACCTGTATAATTATTAAAAACATTTTTTTGAAACATATTATGCGATTCATTTGCTTTGAGCATTCTTTGCAATAGATTTTCTGCCTGGACAACAAACTGTTTATCCTTTTTATATTGATGATATGCAATATTTCTGTATAAGTTTAATTCATCGTTTGTAACATCTATTCCTAAATCTTTAAACAAAACAGTTTTTATGTTATTAGAGTTTTGTTTCTGTATTTCATATTCAGTTGCAGAGATGCTGGTTTTTGACTTTCTGTATTTAAGTAATATTTCAGGGATATTTGCAAATTTTGTATGTTTAAGTGCTCTGCACCAAAATTCATAATCTCCAGCACTTGGATCATTTGGATTATAATAAAGATTATGTTGTTTTAATATTGTTGTTCTAATAATTACCGAAGGATGGCAAAAATGTGATTCGTGCAGCATTTTTAGTTTAATGTAAATATCCTTTGTTTGATATTTTGCTATTGCATTTTCCAATCCAAAACTTTGTACCCATGTGCCACAGATTCCTATTTCATGATTGCTTTCCATAAACTCATATTGTTTTTGTAATCGCTGAGGCAGAGATATATCATCAGCATCCATTCTTGCTATATATTTACCTTTGGCCAAGTCAATACCTTTGTTAAGTGAACCAGTCAAATTTAATCTTTTTTCATTATGGACAAGGCGTATCCTGTTGTCATCATAAGATTTTATTATTTCAAAAGAGCTATCTGTTGAACAGTCATTAATGATTAAAAACTCAAAGTTTGTAAATGTCTGATTTAGAATACTTTCAATAGCTTGTTTAAGATATTCTTCTGCATTATAAACAGGCATTAAAACAGTTATTGCTGGCATTTTTTTGATTATTGGTTACCCGTTAAATGTTTACCCTGTAAGGCATAGCTCGTATAGGGCGAAGCTATTCAATCGGGGTTGATTGTTAGCAATGAATAATAATAAAACAAAAGACAATATAACCATATATTTTTCCCTGCCACAAAGCCACAAAGACACAAAGACACAAAGACACAAAGTTTCACTAAGTTTATAAAATAAATCTGCTTATACCATTCTTAATTAATGGAACATTAAAATTTATCAAATATCCTAAACGTTTACCTGTTAATTTTAAATGGCTTAATATTTGTGCCTGCCAAACAGGATTGACTGTTTCTAATGCTTTTAGTTCGCAAATTACTAAATCATTAACTAACACATCTAATCTTAATCCTTGGTCAAAAATAATTCCATCATATACAATTGGTATATATAATTGTCTTTTTACTTTAAATCCATTTTGAGTTAATATATGACAAAAGCAAACTTCATAAATTTTTTCCAGTAATCCAGGACCTAAATCCTTATGAATTTTATATGCTGCATTAACTATTGCCTTTCCAATTCTTTCTTCCTCATGTGTTAATGGTAAAAAATTGCCTTTGTGATTCTTTGTGTCTTGGTGTCTTTGTGGCATAATATTTAAAAATATTTATAATTCAAAGCAAAGATAAAAATTTTGACAATTTTAAAAACATATAGCTAATTTATTCCATTTACACATTAGTAATTTAACCGAATAAATTAGTATCTATAAAGTTTGGCTTTATTATGATTTTTCTATAATTTCTTTGTAATAATCTATTAGTTCCTTAACAACATATTCAGGTTTAAGTTTTTCTGTTCTTATATAAGCTTTTTCCTCAATTTCTTTTTTGTGTCTTTTGTTTAAAGCTAGAGTTTTTTCAATAGTATATAGTAAATTTTCAGGATTAGCAGGTTCACATAAGAAGCCATTAACATTATTATCAATAAGTTGTTCAGAACTAGTGCCATTAGTAGCTACAACAATTTTTTTAAAAGCCATAGCTTCAATGACAGTATTAGACAGATTTTCAATGCGTGAAGGTAAAACAACACAATAAGCATTTTGTATAATCGGATATAATTTGTCGTGAGTAATATTTTTATAATAAATCACTCTGTCTTTATATTTTCCTGCTTTTTCAATAATATAATTTATAACAGGTTTATCTTTATATTGTTTATCTTTTCCAATAAAGACAAAATATATACTTTTATGTTTTCCGATTAGTTTATAAATCATATCTGCTATATCTATTGTTCCTTTCCATAATCCAAGTCGTCCAAAATACAAAATATATTTATTATTTTTTACTTTTGTTTTAATTTCATCATATATTTTAAAATCATATTGTGTTGTTTCAAGCAAAAAAGGTGTTTCAATGACTTTGATTTTCTTTTTGCCTGCCTTATGCGGATAAATTTCTTTTTCAAGATATTTTGCAAGCATATTACTTGGTGCATAAACAGCGTTGGAATGTTTCAATGTCCATTTTTCAAGTATCTGCGTTTGCCTTTGTCTAAAAGTTTTTAGATAAATATCATTTGCTTCATTCCATAATTCCAGGTAGCTTACAACTGTTGTTACTGATGGAATTCTTTTGGGCTTAAAAAAACTTGTTGATTGCAAAGTTGAATAATGTATTATATCAATTTTCTTAATTTTATTTATATATTTAACTTCTTTGTTTAAGCAATAGCTTTGCAAAAGGCGATCTAATACTTGCTGATATTTAAAGTGTGTTAATTTGTCAGCAAGTTTATACCAGAAGTTTGGTTTTACAAGTATTCTGTGTAGTTCAATATTTTTATGGAATAATATTTGATTTTTGTCAGATTTGACAACAACAATAGGTTCGTGTCCCATATTTTTCAGAGATAATGCTATTTTATGGAAATGATTAGACAGTCCACCGTCAAAAGATTTTTGTTCTGTTACATATTCTGTTGTTATCAATACTACTCTCATAAGTTATTTTTTACAGAAAAAATTAAGAAAAATTTTTTTTTTATTAGTGTCCGACTAAAAATGAAATTAGAATTTATAATAGTAGATT
>CAZOSY010000305.1:0-3033 GCA_964582565.1 uncultured Bacteroidales bacterium
GAAGGTGCTACCATGGCATCTGAATGTGCTTGTTTGGGTACACCTGCTATTTATGTAAATAGTCTTGAAGTAGGATATTGTACAGAAGAAGAACATAAATATAATTTAATTTATGGCTTTAGAAATTCAAATGGTGTTTTAGAAAAAGCATTAGACTTACTAAATACTCCCAATCTCAAACAAGAATTCCAAACCCGTCGTAAAAAAATGCTCGCAGATAAAATAGATGTAACTGCTTTTATGGTTTGGTTTATAGAAAATTATCCTAAATCTTTCACAATAATGAAAAAAAATCCCAATTATCAAAGTAGATTTAAATAATATGAAAATATTAATTGGTGATATTTCCAGCAATAAAGCTATGACAGTTGTCAAGTTCCTTAAAAGTGTATATCCTAAAATTGAAATATATTCTTTTGATTCACGAAAATTTACTAAATATATTAGAACTAAAAATGCAGATAAACATTTTATTATTTGTCAAGATGATATTGAAGCCTATTTGGATATTATTAAGAAATACAACATTGACTATTTTTTCCCTGTTATAAATGACTCTATAAAGTTAATTATTTATCAAAAAGAAAAATTTGCACATAGTTTAAATTATGTTAGTGATTACAGAACTTTTAAAATATTAAATGATAAGAATCAGTTAATGTCGCTATCATCTAGTCTGGGTATAAAAATTCCCAAAACTTATGATAATATCGGTTCTGCTAAACCCCCTTGTGTAGTTAAACCAACTAATCAATCTTCTGCTAAAGGTGTAAGATATATTAAAACAGATAGAGATTTTTCAAAATTATTAATTCAATACAATGGTAAAAAAAATATTATTGTTCAAGAACTTGTTAAAGGAACTGGTGTAGGATATTCGGTTTATGCAAAAAATGGAAATATTCTTGTTGGTTATGGCCATAAACGTTTAGCTGAATATCCTGTGACTGGCGGTTCTAGTGTATATCGTGATACTTTTAATGATATTAGAATGAAAGAAATTTCGACTAAAGTTTTAAAGGCGGTCAACTGGACAGGTTTTGCGATGTTTGAATTTAAACTTACTGCTGATAATGAGCTATATTTAATAGAAGTAAATCCGAGAATTTGGGGATCAATAAATCAAGGGTTACAAAATGGAATTAATTATTTTGAACCAATTCTTGGTAAATCGCGATTTCATGTGGATAATAATAATAAAAAAACTTTTTTTTCACCTTTTATTTATATAGTCATTTTAAAATATATTTTTAATGGGAATTTCAGACCTTTTATAACATTTATTAGAAATTTCAAATATAACAGAGCCGATGTTAATTTTTTTAATGATCCCAAAGGATGGCTTAGTTTATTGTTAAGAAAAATATTATGAAAAAGAAAATAAATGTAATAGATCTTGATAATACACTTGTTCCATTTGACTCATTCCGCAAGTTGGTTTTTCATCAAATATTTAAATGTGATTTTAATATCATAATAATTTCATTTCTTCGATTTTCCAGATTAATTAGCCGTAGCAATTTTAAAAAAAATATTATTACTATCCTTGAATCAAGGGCAACAACCCCTCAATTATATGATAACTTTGCTAGAATAATTTTTAAAAATATAAATAAAGATGTTATTTCATTAATAAAAACTAATTCAGAAAAAGACGAAACAACGAATGTTTTATGTAGCGCTTCTCCAACCGGATATGTTCAAAAAATAGCCGACAAATTAGGTTGGATCGGTTTTGGTAGCGGTTATTATAATAATAAGTTTATTAATATGTATGGGGAAAATAAAGAAAAATTTATTAAAAGAGAATATCCAATGGACAAATACATTTACAATTATGCTATATCAGACAGTATATCAGATCTCAGTTTATTAAGATTGTTTGATAATTATGATTTATTAATAAAATGAAAGACTTTACCTTAAAGGCATATAAAAGATTTTTACAGGATTTTTCTCGCAAAGGCTATTCATTTCAAACTCTGCAAGATTTTGTCCAACAACCCCAAGAAAAAGTAATCATCCTTCGTCATGATGTAGATAGCAAACCTAAAAATGCGTTAAAGATAGCAAATATCGAAAATGAATTAGGTATAAAAGCATCATATTATTTTAGGATTGGCAAAGAAAGTAACCAACCCAAAATAATAAAACAAATTGTAGAATTGGGACACGAAATTGGCTATCATTACGAAGACCTTGCTAATGCTAATGGCGATTATCAAAAAGCCATACAATCTTTTGAAAAAAATTTAAATTATTTTCGCCAATTTTATCCTGTCAAAACCATTTGCATGCACGGAAGTCCGTTAAGCAAATGGGATAATCGTAAACTTTGGGAAAAATGTGATTACCAAAAATATAGGATAATTTGCGAACCATATTTTGATTTAGATTTTGATAAGGTTTTTTATATTACAGATGCCGGGAGAGCTTGGAATAATGAGAATGTTTCTATTCGTGATAAGGTAGAAACTAATTTTAAGTTTAAAATAAATTCAACTCAGGATATTATTAATTTATATAAATCTAATCAATTACCCAATCAAATAATGATTTCTACGCATCCGCACAATTGGGCAGATAATCCATTAGAATGGTATAAAATTTTATTCTGGCAAAGTATAAAAAAACATTATCAAAAGAAGAATTATTAAAATTGGCTCTAAGTAATCGCCACAAAATGGTAACAGATAAAATAGATGTAACTGCTTTTATGGTGTGGTTTACCCCGTTAGATAGATCAAAACAAAGATATAAAAAAGAAAAACAAATGTTATTATCTCACAGGGTTTACCCCGTTAGATACTATGAAAGATAATTTGTTTTTGAATCATAATTTAATTATCTCACGGGGTGAATAGAAAACTATCCTAAAAGTGTGAAAATCATGAAAGAAGACCCGGAGTATCAGGAGAAATTTAAATAAAAATGTTATCAACGAACAACACGAACAAGTCGAACAAAAGAAAAATAACAAAAAAAAATATAGTTAGTTTAGTTAGTATAGTTCGTTGAAGAAGTATTATCAAC
>CAZOSY010000306.1:0-3012 GCA_964582565.1 uncultured Bacteroidales bacterium
TAGTTGTTTCCTGAATGCTGAATATTATTTGAGTGGAGTTGTTGAAAGGGTTGGGATTGCATTCAAAGATTTCTTTGAAACTATCTGCTTTTGGTTTTTCTTTAGGTAAATAATTTGTTGTATCAGTCGTATCACTATTTCCTTCACAAGTTAACATTTTACTTTGATCCGGGCAGGTATAAGTAAACACTTCCCCTGTATTGACAGCACCGGGATAATAAGGGATGTGCTCATATTCTGCTCCGACTTCACAATTAACACCTAATCCATCAGGAATACTTTCAAAATCATCAGTAACAAAAGTAATATTACAACCTGAGTAAAAATTAATAAATGACTGTCCATCTAATAGATTAGCACTGGAAGGATATGTTATAGGTAGATTTATTTCTATTTTTTCTGAAGCAGCAATAGTTTGTGTCTCACCGTCATACCATTCGCTACGGGAAAACCCTTTATATGTTGTTTCATCCCACCATGTAGGTTCATAATCTGCATAAATATCACTAACTAAAATTTCCATTTTATGAGGAGTTTCTTCAGTCCCACCAAAAAAACCACTTTTTCTCATTTTTGTTGTTGCTGGTTCACAAAGAGGACATGTTTCTTTTGTAAAATCTCTCCTAATGGCTACGCCTCTTTCTCCTGCTCTTACAAAAAATCCTTTATTATAAAAAACCAGTTCAACAGGCCATCCTATATAGAATCCCGAGCCACCCTGCTCTAAAGCACCTTTGGAAATATACTTTTTTAAAGATATTGATTCTCTTCCTTTTTCATCATCATCACAAGGGGATTCATCTCTATGGTCAATATGAGAATATAATCCAAGTTCAATTGCACCAGGGTTACTTTCCCCTGGTGGTATTATATCAGGTCTATATCTCCAACCTAAAACAAGATAATATTGTTTACCTCCAAATCCCACAAAATGGCATTGCCTAGAATGGATTTTCATTAATTTATTCCATGAAGATTGGCTATAAAGTCCAGTATAAATACAACTTTTATGAAACAAGGCATTAAAGCGAAGAACTCGGAAAGATGGAGCAGATTTAAATCTTCTTATCGCAGATGTTAATGGTGTTGAATAATGAGCCGATTTTTTAAATTTAATTATTTTGTTAGCAAGTTTTTTGGATTTTGGAACTTTGCAATGACTTGTACCTGGACAACCGGGGCAGCCCGATTTGATTATGACAGTATCCTCATCTTCATATATTGAATCTGATTCTGCTGCTTCATCAATATCTATTGTGTCGGGTATTATTGGATCATGCACAACAATTATTTGAGATGAAACTTTAAAATGAACAAATAAACAGAGGATTATAAATAATAAATTAATATTTCTCATAATATTTTTTTTTAAAATAATTTAGTTCTATATTTTTTTTTCTTTATATAAAGTTATTCTAATTAAAGGAGCAAAGTAAATCATAACAGGCGGAAAAGCTTCTATTAATACCCCTATCTTAAAATTACGCCATCCAAATGTTGGTATAACATACAAACCTGGTAAATAAAAAATTAAAGATTCTGATTCTCCTCCTTTCCTTATCCCTGTCTCTTTTAATCCTACTCGTATTCCTGTTTCTAACATGAAATTATCAGACGATAAAAAAATTGCAAAACCTTCCAGATGAATAAGTTCCCGAGTAAATTCTAAACCTTCTTTTATACCATAATCTCTAAAAATCAATCTCTTTCTTGAGACCATAGTCCAAATCATATAACCTGTAGGCCAATCACAAAGTAATCCCCAATAATTAAGAGATAATCCACCACCACCTCCTATAAGCCATTTGCTTTTTTTTATTCTTTTAGCATAACCAAGAGATAAACATATACTATTAATATCAATATTAAAAAGTTTATCTTTTATGTTATTATTTTTATTAATAGTATCATTAGTGCTATTATACTCTGAAAAAAGATTAATATTATTTTCTTTTGGTATTGTATTAGTTTTTAATTGCCCAAATATGGGATAATTAATAAATATAAATAATATAAGTGTTGTAATAATTTTCATTTTATTTTTTTTGTTCTAACAATTCTATTCTTTGTTTTAACTCATCATTTTCTTTTTTTAATTCTATAAGATACAAATATAATTCTTCAATTTCCTTCATTTGTTTTGCTATTAATTCGGGTATATCTACTTCTTGCTTCACTTGCTTTGCTGTTGGAAAACCAGGTAAGTGTTTATTTTGTTTCCAGTATTTTTCTTTTTCTTTTAAAGGCATTAAATTATAATTTTCATCAAAAACATAATCAGGGAAATCTTGAATAGTAGATTTAAATCCTCTCATATATGTTTTTTGGTCTGAAATATCTACCCGAAATATTGGCTCATTATTATCACTATTAACAATTTCTATCCCTTTTCCATTTCCACCTGCTTTAATCAATAAACCTTTACCATTATTTGCATTATTAATAACAGTTACTGCCCAACTGGTATCAGCATCATGCTCAACATATAACTTGTTATTAATCCAAGTATATCCGTCATCCCTTATATGAAATTTTTCATTGCCCTCTTTCACAACATTAAAAGCCATTTTTTCACCTGGCACAATAGTCAGTTTAGCAGAAGGTGTCCCGGTTCCAATACCAACATTACCATTATCATCAATAAAAAATTTATATTTTCCTTCCAATTCATATGTTTGCCCCGAAAGATGATAGTGACTTCCATAAGGTTTCCAAAAATTAAGACCACTATGATTACCTTCATATACAGGTATAAATTCTATTGCCCATTCACCAGTTTGTGAATATTCTGACTCTGGTCCATCAGTGAAATATATACTACCCTCTATTCCATCGTGTCCACTAAGTAAAATATCACCATTTACATGTAGGTTTTTTTTAGGGTATAAAATTCCAATACCAACTTTCCCGTTAAAATAACTATAACCATTTACATGTAACCTTTGATGTGGATTGTCTGTTCCAATACCAACATTCCCTGTATCTGCAACTGTAAGTGCATAATAATCCGAC
>CAZOSY010000307.1:0-3004 GCA_964582565.1 uncultured Bacteroidales bacterium
TATATTGAAGAAATAATGAAAGTTCATGCTAAAAAAGTATATTACAGAAAAAATTTGCTTAGATCTAATGTTGAAATGATAAACCCTAAAGGAGAAATAGTCGCAAGAACTACTAGATTACTAAAATTTATATTTGACAATAATAAATAAAAAAAATAATGCTTTTACATAGCAAATTGTTAATACCTAAAATTAACAAGTATCTGCCTGAGGCGGATTTAATAAAATCCACAGAAATAAAAATTACAAAATAGTAGGCAAATTTTCATTAAAATTTTTTATCGTTTAAAAATAAAATATTATCTTTGCATCCTAATTTTAATTCAAGTTATCATAAACAATCAGGCAACCGCCTGATGAAATTTGATAATTATATTTATTATTATTTAAAATATCTATGATAGATAAAATTTTAGAAAAAAAGATTATTGAACGATTGCCTTATGAATCTTCTTTTAAATTTGTAGATAATATATTAGATGTAAATGAAGATGAAATAACCGGAACATATACTTACACAAAAGAAAATTTCTTTTATAAAGGACATTTTAAAGATAATCCTGTAACCCCGGGAATAATTCTTGTAGAAACAATGGGACAAATTGGCATGGTAAGCCATATAATTTATCTCTTAAAATTATATGAAACAAATCAACATTTCTATCCTCTTCTTATTAATGGACAGAATGATTATTTTAAAAGAGTGTATATTGAAGAAATAATGAAAGTTCATGCTAAAAAAGTATATTACAGAAAAAATTTGCTTAGATCTAATGTTGAAATGATAAACCCTAAAGGAGAAATAGTCGCAAGAACTACTAGATTACTAAAATTTATATTTGATTAATAATGAATAAAAGAGTTGTTATAACAGGTATGGGCGTTGTTGCGCCAAATGGTGTTGGAAAAAAAAACTTCCTTAATGCAATTAAAAAAGGTAAATCAGGAATAAAATTTATTCCTGAACTAAAAGAACTTAATTTTGGTTGTCAAATAGGAGGAATACCTGATATTGATAATTCTGCATATAATAATTTATTAAATAAATATAGTTTATCCTCTACCAGTTCAACTATTAAATATGCTGTTATAGCCGGATTAGAAGCTTGGAAAGATGCTGGATATACTATACCTGATTATGATTCAAAAGATGTAGATTATAATAAAGGTATTATTATTGGAAGTGGAGCTGGTAGTATATGTTTTATAGGGAGCAGAATTGTTCCTTTAGTAAATAAAGGATTAAGCAAAAAATTAAGAAGTACGACTGCGGAATATGCTATGCATAGTGGTTCAAGTGCTGCATTATCCGGCATATTAGCTCTTGGAAATCAAATAACAGCTAATTCTTCTGCCTGTGCAACAGGCACAGAAGCTATTATAATGGGATATGACAGAATTAAATCAGGCAAAGCAAAAGCAATGCTTGTTGGTGGAACAGAAGTTTATTCTCCTTATAGTTGGATTGGATATGATGTACTTAGAGTTTTAACACGAAAATATAATGATAACCCTTTAAAAGCAAGCAGACCTATGAGTGCTTCTGCAAACGGATTTGTCCCCGGTGCTGGAGCAGGTGTCTTAATTATTGAAGATTTAGAGACAGCTTTAAAAAGAAATGCAAGAATATACGCAGAAATCACAGGAACACATATAAATAGCGGCGGACAACGAAATAATGGCTCAATGACTGCTCCTAATCCTGATGGTGTTCAAAGATGCATTAAACAGGCAATAAAATCTGCCGGCATTAAACCACAAAAAATAGATTATATATCAGGACATTTAACTTCAACTATGGCTGACCCAATAGAAATAAAAAACTGGACAAAGGCATTAAAAAGAGAAAAATCAGATTTTCCCTATATAAATTCTTTGAAATCTATGACAGGACATTGTATTGGTGCTGCCGGAACTATTGAAACAATATCTGCTGTTTTGGAAATGTATCATAATTTTATTTATCCCTGTATAAATTGTGAAGACCTGCACCCGGAAATTGCTAAAATAATTGACAAAAACAGAATCCCTCAAAAAATTATTAATAACATTGATTTAAACTATGTTGCTAAAGCAAGCTTTGGCTTTGGAGATGTTAACTCTTGTTTAATATTAAAAAAAATTAGTTAATTTGCAAATTAATAATATAAATATATATAATTATGGAAAATATTAAAAATAAAATAATATCAATTTTAAAGAAATATACTTTTGACAAAAAAATCTGGGAAAATATTCCGGAAAATCCTGATATTACAAAAGATTTGAAAATAAATTCAGCAAGAATAGTTGATATAATTCTGGATATTGAAGAAGAATTTAAAATAGAAATTGACGATAAATCTTTAGAAGGTATTAAAACAATAAATGATGCAGAAAGTGTTATTTCTAAAAAATTAGAAGAAAAAAAATAGATTAATTAATGGTCTATATTGGTAATGACATCATATCGCTAAAAGATAAAAAAAATCTGCAGGATTTTTTTAATCCAAGATATTTAAAAAAAATACTTACCGAAGAAGAATTTGTTTTTGTTAAAAAAAACAAAAAATATCATTTTTTATCCTTTCTCTTTTGGACATGCAAAGAATCTGCATACAAAATATTAGTAAAAAAAGGATTAAGAAAATCCTTCTCACCTAAAAAATTTAATGTTAATATTAACATCAATAATAAATGCAAAAACAATGTTATTATATATGGACATGTAATATATGAAAATTGCAAAATATATACATCTTCACTAACAAACAATAGCTACATTCATACAATAGCTGCTAATTATAAAAATTCTGTTTCAAAAATTTTTTGTGGAATAAAAAAAATAAAATCATCAGATATAAACAAACAAAGTTTTTATACAAGAAATTATTTAATTGAATATCTTGCCAGAAAATTTAAAATAGATAACTCTAACATAAAAATTCTAAAAGACGATTTTACTGGCATTCCGTTTATATCAATTAATGAATTAAAATCTGATATTGAAATTTCATTAAGCCAT
>CAZOSY010000308.1:0-2982 GCA_964582565.1 uncultured Bacteroidales bacterium
ATAAGAAAATTATTTTTTAATCATCACTTTGTTAATCTGTTGAATATGTGTAATTCACAAACTTTTTGGATGAATTTATGAATTATTCAGGTTAAACAGATGCTAAAATTTTAAGATGTGAACGGTTACAAATAATTTTTACTTTTTCTTTATATGACATATTTCCATCAATCCAAATAATTTCAAATCCATCTTTTTCCATTTTTCTAAACCATGTCATTTGTCGTTTTGCAAAATGATGAATAGCAAAATTTAACTTCTGATACATATCATTGTAATTTAATTTGCCAAGTAAATATTGTGAAACAAATTTATATTCCAATCCGTAATATTTTAATTTTTCATAAGATAAACCTTTGTCCATCAGTTCTTTAACTTCTTCAATCATTCCTGCATCAAGCCGTTTTTTTAATCTTTCAGTAATTCTTTTGCGTATTATTTCTCTTTCAAAATAAATTCCAAATAAAGTTGACTTTGTTTTTTGATATTTGTAATTTTTATCTGTCTGAGACAAACTATTTTCCAAACTTATCTCTATAGCCCTGATTAAGCGATTACGATTTTTTGTATCTGTTGTATTATGCAAAGAACTGTTTTTTGTAAGGATTTCAATTAATTCAGTGTCTGTCTTTTTACTTAAATTTTCTCTTATTTTTTTATTTACAGGAGCATCATTAAGTTTATAACCTTTCAGTATAGCTTCAATATACATTCCCGAGCCACCACATAATACAGGGATTTTGTTCCTGTTAAGTATTGAATTATATGCTTTATGAAAATCCTTTACATACTCATAAACATTATATTCATAGCCGGCTTCCAATATATCAATTAAATGATAAGGAATGTTTTTGCCATTGAGAGCATATTCCTTTAAATCTTTTCCTGTTCCTATGTTCATACCGCGATATACCTGCCGTGAGTCAGCACTAATTATCTCTCCGTTTATGCTATAAGCCAAATTTACTGCTAATTTTGTTTTGCCTGTTGCTGTGGCACCAAGAATAGTAATCATATTTTTATACTTTAAAACTGTTAACTGACAATTTTTGATATTCTTCTTCTTTTTTAAACAAAAAATTTCTAATACTATTTAACATCTGAACAGACGAATTTTTAAATGATAAGTTTGATAAATCAATATCTGATTTTTTTGTTTCTATGTTATAAAAATTGTATAAAAATTCTGTTAAGTTTTTTTCATCTGTTCTTTTTTCTTCTTTTTGTCTTGATTTCAGATACTGTAATATTCTTAATCCATCAATTTTAGTATGGCATGCTCTTACAAAATGTTTTTCATCTTTATAATTATCTCTTATATTTTGCCATAAATAAATATCTTTAAATTTATCACAAAAAAAGTTTGTTCCAGGATTATCAACATCTTTATAAAAAAGAGCAGGAAACAAATCATACAGAGATTTTATTTCATCAAATAAAAAGAAATTATATATTGGATAACTTTTCCAGTCAGATAAGTTACCTTTTATCATTGCAGGACCTGTCCCAAAGATTACTCTGTCAGAAAAACGTGAACATGGATATACTTTTTCTTTATTCCAGAATAATATATTGCCATATTTTCGTAATTTTTGCAAAAAATAAAAATCTTCTCCGCTTTTTTTAGCTGTCATCCCTCCTATCGCATTATAAGCCCATACAGGTAAAGCAATAGCAGAACCTAATGCTGTAAATGAATAAGGACTTCCTATACGCCACAGATTGATAGAATAATAACGCATATAAATTTCATATCTTAACATAGCTCTGTTAACAACATTATTCTCTGTTAATCTGTGATAATAAGGAACAGACATTGCAACAGCTTTTTTATGGGCTTTAAAATTTTCAACAACTGACAAAAAATAATTCTCGGAAAAAACAGTGTCAGCATCTAAACTTAATATAATATCATCTTTTTTTGTCTGTCTGTAATTGCTTATAGCATACATTAAAGTTTTGCGTGCCAATCCAACACCGGCTTTTTTTGTTTTCCAGCCATTGCCTTTGCTGGTTTTGTCAATGATTGTAACAGGAATATTTTTTAAAGAACTAAGATAACAGAGTGTTTTTTGATTATTCTCACATATATATCTTTTTTCAATATCATCCCACCACTCATCAGGTTGATTGACACATACAAATAATTCAAAATTAGAATAACTTTGCCTTCTTATAGAGTTTATTGTCTTTGGCAAACATTCTATTTCATTAAAAACAGGTAATGATATGTATATTTTAGGTTTTATATCAGACATTGTATATTAAAGACAAATTTATTATTATTTTTGAAATAATATTATAATTGATTGTCATTAATCCTTTTGGTAATTATTCACCCCGTAGGAAATATCCAACGGGGTAAAGGTATTAAAATTTTTATTACTAAATCAAAGCCTCGTAGATGCGAAAATATGGTAATACAAAGGAGTGTAAAAATAATCGGTCAGGCGCCCGACTGATTCATCACAGGAAAAAGACCTTTCAGAAAGAATATTTAGAGTTCCTGAAGGAGTATAACATAGAGTATGATGAAAGATACTTATGGGATTGAGATTACACCCTTTCAGGGCTTAGCGTGGTATTGTATTTATATTCACAGGGCTACACCCTGCGTTGATATATAATGCCCTTTCAGGGCTTAAAAACATTAATTGTTTATTAGAATAAAACAGCATAAATAACTATAAATGGTTATTGCTTTTGTCAGGCAGTCGCCTGATTGATATTCAATACATTATCCTTATAAAATTGTTCTAATTCAGACAGGCAACTGCCTGTTAGTTTTAATAATCTGATTGACAGCAATGTACTAAGTCCGAAACTTAAGTTACAAAATTATAAATTTTTTTAAAAAAAATTACTTTCAGTGATTTTTGCTCGTCTCGGCAGAACCCGAACAAGTTCGGTTCTGCTCTCGTCTTTCGCAAAAATTCGACCCCCGACACTCTGTGTCGGGGGTAAATAGACAAATTGACTAAT
>CAZOSY010000309.1:0-2974 GCA_964582565.1 uncultured Bacteroidales bacterium
ATAGGATATTTTGATATTTGTATTCCTAAATGTGATGGTTTAGTAATTATTATTGGATGGTATAATGCTGATAATGCATGTGAATATCAA
The DNA here is from genome assembly GCA_964582565.1 of uncultured Bacteroidales bacterium. Classification (GTDB taxonomy): domain Bacteria; phylum Bacteroidota; class Bacteroidia; order Bacteroidales; family CAZZDX01; genus CAZZDX01. Next base: position 91 of record CAZOSY010000309.1, read on the forward strand.
CAAGATGTAATACCGGTAGAACAATCTGTAAATTTATATATTTGTCCAGGAACCGAAGTGGAATTAAATGCAGATATTCCAGTGGGGGGAAAATATAGTTTTGGATGGTGGTGTTGCACTCCCGATCCAGCAAATATGCCAACATGTTCTGATTGTTGCCCTATTAGTGGTACTCTCGCACCATCTATGGCAGAATCACCTACAATATGCTCATATAATTTATCAGGATGTATTTATACAATTCAACTAGCTGATAATGATAATTGTTTAGAGCCATATCCTGGGACAATTACTATTAATGTTTCTTGTGATTTTGATTGTTGTAAACCTTCTGTAACATTATCCTCTACACCTAGTTCCTGTTATGGTTTATGTGATGGAACTGCATCAGCTTCAGTTTCCGGAGAGAATCCTCCTTATGATTATTTATGGAGTAATGGTCAAACAAGTCAATCAATAAATTCTTTATGTGCAGGTAATTACTCTGTAACAGTAACAGATGTATATGGCTGTACAGATTCTGATAATATTATAGTTACAGCTAATCCAAATCCAACAGCAGACGCAGGTCCTGATCATACAATTTGTTCAGGAGAAAGTGTAACACTGGGAGATGGAGTAGATATAGGTTTTACTTATGAATGGAGTCCAACACAAGGCTTAAATAATCCGACATCACATCATCCTGTAGCAAGCCCAACCATAACTACAACTTATACTCTTACAGTTACAGATGACTTTGGTTGTTCTGCTACTGATGATGTTGTTGTTACTGTTTATCCAAGTCCAGTAGTTGACTTAGGTCCTGACCATGAGATATGTTCAGGCGAAAGTGTAATATTACAAGGTCCTTCACAGCCAACACCTGATCATTTTTTGATTTATTTGTGGAGTACAAATGAAACAACATCTTCAATAACAGTAAGCCCTTCAACTACTACAACTTATACTCTTACAGTTACAAATGACTATGGTTGTTCTACGACTGATGATGTTGTTGTTACTGTTAATCCTTTACCAACAGTTACCATTACTGGTACGGCAAATAGTATCTGCGAAAGTGATATTACACCTGTAACTTTTATAACTTTAGATGCCGGTCCAGGATTTGTAAATTACTTATGGTCGCCAGGAAGTTATACAACACAGCAAATATTTTTTTTCCCTACAACAACAACAATTTATACAGTAACTGTTACAGATGCAAATGGCTGTTCTAATACAGATGATTTTGTTTTTTATGTTTATCCAAATCCAATATTTGACTTAGGTCCTGACCATGAAATATGTTCAGGTGAAAGTGTAATATTACAAGGACCACCACAGCCAACGCCTGACCATTTTTTGACTTATCTGTGGAGTACAAATGAAACAACATCTTCAATAGCAGTAAGTCCTTCAACTACAACAACTTATACTCTTACTGTTACAGATGCAAATGGATGTACTGACACTGATGATGTTGTTGTTACAGTAGTTCCAAGAACCACAGCAAGCTTTACATATACTCCTGACCAGCCAATATGTGCAAATGATGTTATTAATTTTACCAATACTTCTGTCTCACATTTTGCCAGTGCAACTTATCACTGGGATTTTGGCGATGGGACAACATCCGAAGACGAAAATCCTTCTCATACTTATACAAGTGGCGGCAATTATTATGTAATTATGACTGTTTCTGATGACTGTGGCTTGATTAGTGCTTGTGAGAGATTTAATATAATTCCATTCTATGCTTGTTGTTCACAGGACACAACAATTATTAATTATACTTATAAAAACATTACTATTACTAATCCTATATCTTCACCAATGCAATGGACATCAACATATCCAAATTCAGATGGAAAGATATTTATTAAAGGAACTTTAACTATTGAAGAAAACTCTGAATTAATAATAGGGCAGGATGTTAATGTTCAGTTTAGTCCTCTTGGAAAGATTATAGTTAAAAGAGGAGGAATATTAATACTGGACGGAGCAATATTGTCCGGTATAGAACCGAGATTTCCATTTAAATGTAATACAATGTGGCAAGGCATAGAGGTCTGGGGCAATTCTTCCAAAACACACTTTGTTTCTGATCTGGATTACCAGGGTAAACTTGCAATGATGAATGGAGCAACTATAAAGAATGCACACAATGCTGTATTGCTTGGACGACCAGTTATATGCAATATTTGTCCTAATGTTTATTGTCCTTATCCACCCTGCCTTATTAAGATGTGCCCTAGAATACTGTATTGGCTTAATTATGGCGGTGGCATTATTAATGCTCATAACAGTAACTTTTACAGCAATGCTGTAAGCATTAAATTTACTCCTTATGAATATACAAATGTAAGTGAAATAGAAAACTGTAATTTTAAAGGCGGGCATCTTTTGGACCCGGGTTATAAGATTAATAATTTTTATACATATCCTAATAATGCTAACCGTTTTTATGCCAAAGCCAATGACCATGGCAGAAGCTGTGTTGGCATTTACCAGTGGAAAGTCAGAGATATATCTGTTAAAGCTAATTATTTTTATAATATAGAAACCGGTGTAGAAGCACATAATGCACTGTGTTTTATAGGCGGTAGTAGTTCAGGTGAAGGCAACCTGTTTGAAAATCTTAAATACGGCTTTAGGGCTTTTAATACAACAAACAGTTTATACTCTGCACAATATATTGCAGGCAATGATTTTAAAAATATTGCAGAAATAGCAATTAGCGAATATAAAGGACAATATAGTTTAATTCAGAAAAATAAATTTAGAAATCTCCAGCCAAATCCACAAGATGATTATTTGCATGGAATTTATTTAGAAAACTCATCCGGATTTGAAATACTTGATAATCAATTTGAAAGATTAAAATATGGTATTATTATTAATA
>CAZOSY010000310.1:0-2964 GCA_964582565.1 uncultured Bacteroidales bacterium
CCAGCATCTTCTTCGTTGAAAAATTCGACACTATATTGATTCTTTTCAATACATTCGATATCGGCACACGTTATAAGAATTGCTCTTTTGTTCTTCAAATTAAAAACAAAATATTGAAATGGTTTGTCTTCACTTTCTTCTGCATTAACCTTTTCTTTCTCAAAATCCAAAGAAAGTAATAATTTTTCTGTAATTTTTTTCATTTCTATTTATTTAATTTTTTCTAAATGTAAATCCTAATTTATTATTTTTATATTTTCTAACCAAAACTTCTTCAACAACGTTTATGTTAGTGAAATTAATTGAATTTCCACAAATATAAACTTTTTTATCGTTATGAGCATAATTATCGTCCATTATTGTTGTTGTGGAAGTTTTATCATTATTAGGTTCTTGAACATGTTGCCATACACCATCCGATTCAACATTTTTTATATCAATTTCTAATACAGAATATTTTGTTGAATCACTCATCAATACATTCCCAAATTTTCTAAAATCAAGATATGAATCATCATCATAATAATCAAGATTATTCTTTTTAATTTCAAGTTCTCTTTGTTTAAAAATTTTATTTCTGGGATGTATAAACATTTTAGTGTATATCATATCACATATATATTTATCATTCCTATATGTTTCAGCATCCCATAAATAAATGCAATATCTATGCATTAAATATGATTGAAATTTCTCCCAATGCCCATTATGTTCAATATATGAAGGTAATAATCCATTTTTAATAATAGAATTAATGTTCTTACTATTAGTTAGGTGTAATAGTTTCATTATTTATCTTTTTCAATTTCTTATAAAATTTTTATTGAAATATTCCAATGCCATATTTATTCTTTCATCATGATTAAATGCCCATTCCCTATCTATATTATAAAATTTCATAATTGATAACCACTCTACTAACTGTGTTTCACTATCAATATGTTTCTCAATTTCTTTTGGGAAAAAATCGGGTTCTTTTGTAAAATCATATGCCATAACATATGTTAATGAAATATTTTGATTCTTATCTTTTGTTGGGTCTGATTGCACAAAGAATGGTTGTTCTTGATTATCAAAAATTAGAAAAGGTTTATAATCTGGAAGATACATACTGGTTTCTTCATAAACTTCTCTGGTCATACCATCAAAACCATTTTCATTAAAATCAAGATATCCACTTGGCGCACCGAATTTATTAGGTTCTTCTCGCATTTTCTTTGAACGTTTAATAACAAGCACACAAGTTCCATCAGTTGCACCAAAAGCAAAAATAATTCCTACAACAGCAGGTGCTCTACTTATCCAGATATCCTGATGCACTTTAACACCTGTTCCACTGTCATAATGATGAATAAGATGTGGATTGGGTTTATTATTAAATTTCGGTTTTGTCATTTCTTTTTTCTTTTAGCATCTTCCAAAATTAATTAAATTTATTAACTATCCAAACATATTAATAATAAAAATAACAAACTAATTTAAATTTTCATGTATTTATATTTAAATAATCGCATGAATAAAATAATTGGTATATATAAAATCACAAACCCAAAAAACAAAATCTATATTGGACAATCAATTAATATATTACGTAGAAAATACCAATACTCGAAAAAACAGTGTAAAAGGCAATATAAAATATATAATTCGATAAACAAATATGGGTGGAAAAACCATAAATTTGAAATATTGTATGAATGTAATATTAATGAATTAAACACATTAGAAGAATCATACATAAAAAAATTTAATTCTTTTAGTACATCACATGGATTAAATTTAACAAGTGGTGGTGATAGTCGAAAACATACAAAAGAAACTTTATTAAAGGCATCAAATAGAATGATAGGTAATAAAATTTGGTTAGGAAAACATCATACAAATGAAAGTAAACAAAAAATTTCTAAATCAAATATGAATCGTAAATTTAGTATTGATACTCGAAAAAAAATGAGTGATTCAGCAAAAAACAAAATTGTGTCATTAAAAACAAGAAAAAAAATGTCCATTAATAGAAAAGGAAAAAAAATATCAAAATCACAAATAGATAAAATGTTAACAACTAAATTAAAAAAATATGGTTCAATAATTTATAATTTGAAATCAAAACCCAATTCATATGAAATATATGATAATAATAATATGTTACAACATAAATTCACACATAATTTTAAAATAAAAATTAAAGAACTAAACTTACCTTATGATGGTTTAATTGCCACAATAAAGAATAATAATAGAATGATTAGAGGTAAATATAAAGGATGGTATGCAATAAAATTATGATTTATTATTTTGTAATTTAATTATTTTATTTTTTAAATTTAATATCCTCATTGCACCAAGCCTAGCAATTTTAAATTGTTCTCCAGTTGTTAATTTTCTACTATCTTTCCGTATTTTTGCTTTCCTATATATTGAAGCACGTGCGATATTACGTGGATTATCGTTTACATGATAACATATAATTATTCCTGCATCTTTAGGTATTAATGGGATTGATTTCTTCAATAATTCTTTAGGTACAGCATAATACATTTTAGTGATTCTTGATGATTCATGATTATGATCTTTTTTAAAATCTGCTTTTAAATCACTTATTGATCTTTTAATTTCAACTTCAATTGCTAGACCAGATTTTCGCATCACGAATAAATCAATTTCATGTATTCCATTAAAACCCCAAGAGATATTAGGTACAATTATGTTTTGTCGAATATTAAACATTTTCATTATACTCGTCTCCATCTCAATCAAGGACATGACCTTACGTTTAGTTTTCGGTTTTTTTCGGACACTCATTTTTCCTATTATAATATGTTATTTTGTAAGACAGTCCAGTAATGTTTAAAGTCTTCAGGAATATGTCAAGAAATATTATTATCAATACCGATAACACCATCCATACTTACTGCTACAATCATTACTAACTTCATTTATCTAATTAAGATACGAAATAGATGC
>CAZOSY010000311.1:0-2949 GCA_964582565.1 uncultured Bacteroidales bacterium
TTTACACTATAAATTAGTATTAAATTGAAATCCCCAGAGGTCAGTTATTCTGAATCTATAATTAGTAATTTTTATATTTTAAATTTCAATCCATCATAAGCAAGATGTATAAAATCGGGCAATTTTTTTTCTACTTCATTATGAAATCCCATTTGATGGCTTATATGTGTTAAGAAACCTTTTTCAGGTTTTAATTCTTTGAGTATTTCAACTGATTGGGACAGGCTAAAATGAGAATAATGCTCTTTTTTTCGTAAGGCATTTAAAACTATTATTTTAGAACCTTTAATTTTTTCTTTTTCTTTCTTAGAAATATAGCTAGCATCTGTTATATAAGTAAAATCATCTATTCTGTATCCAAAAATATTTAAATGATAATGAAGCACATCAACAGGTGTTATTTTTATATTATTTATTGTAAAAGTTTTATTTTCAACAATGTGTAAATTCACTTTTGGAACTCCGGGATATCTGTTTTTATCAAACACATAAAAAAACTCTTTTTTAATTGATTCTAATACTCTTTGACGTGCATAAATATCAATAGGTTTTTGTAAAAATAAATTAAAAGCTCTTATATCGTCCAAGCCGCCTACATGGTCAATATGTTCGTGTGTTAATATTAAAGCATCTAAATTTGTAACTTTTTCCCTTAACATTTGCTGACGAAAATCAGGACCAACATCAATTATAAACACATTATCTTTTATCTCAATCATAACTGATGACCTTAACCTTTTGTCTTTTGGATTTTTGGACTTACATACAGGACAATTGCATGCAATTACAGGTGTGCCAAGAGATGTGCCTGTTCCTAAAAATGTTATTTTCAAACTTTTTTACTTGTTTATATTATTTTTTTTAATTTTTAAACTGATATTGAATTGAGAAAGTAAGAACAGTATTATACTGTCCCTGGTTATACCATTTTTTTGCTCCGCTTAAATGTTCTCTTACAGGGAAAACAAAAAAAGTATTTGAGTTTCGCATATTAATTTTTAAATTTGGTGTTATTGAATAAGCAATTCCAACTGTTATTCCTATATCTTGTTTATTAAAAGCCCTGTCATCAACAATTACTTCATTTTGTTCTTCAAATGCATCTTTTATAAGTATGGCGCAATAAGGTCCGAGCTCAAAAGACAGTTTATCTGAATATATATATTTATAAAGCAAAGGAACTTCTACATATTTGAGTTTTAAAATATAAGAATAAAAACCATTTTTTTCTTTTGGATTTTGTTTGCTTCCTTTTTCAATATAATCTATTTCTATTTGAAAAACTGATTTTTCGCTAATTTGTAAGTTTGCGAATACGCCTCCAAAAACGCCTGCTTTATCAAACCCTGACAGATTGTCGCCCGACACCTGACTTGCACTTATACCGGCAATTATTCCTCCGTTAAAGTGTTGAGCATTAACAAAAAAGTTAGATAAAAAATATATAATTAAAACAAATAAAAATTTTCTCATTTTTAACTTATAATATTTATAAATAAAAAAATGCATAAAGCATGATAAACTTTGTATGATTTGTCTTTATATTGATTTTACAAAAGTAGTTTATTTTTTATATATTTATACCGTTGGATAATATCCTACGGCATTTATATTTTTGTATTACATTGTTATTAGTAGAGACAAGTCCCCAGTACAGTCATTCTTCCTTACGGGGTAAACATGCCTCGTCTCTATGTAAAATTATAATCATCTCCATACTTGAACAAGTTCAGGACAAGTGTGTATTTATAACTGTTGAGATGCAATGCATTGCGTCTTTACTACTGTTTCAGTATTAATTCATAATTAATAATTCATAACTCATAACTCATAATTGATAATTCATAATTTATAATTCGTAATTCATAATTCATAATTCTTTTTGGTCATATCCTTATTAGCTAATTGTCCGCAAGCAGCATCAATATCTTTTCCTCTGCTTTTGCGTATATTTACAATCATATTTTTATTTTCAAAAAAATTTATAAAATCATTGGTCTCTTTTTCTCCTGATTTATAAAATCCTGTATTTTCAACAGGATTATATTCAATAATATTAATTTTACAAGGTGTTATTTTGCAAAATTTTGCAAATTTTTCAGCATCAGATATGGAATCATTGAAATTTTTAAATAATATATATTCATAAGTTATTCTTTTGTTTGTTTTTTCATAATAATATTTAAGAGCTTGTGCTAATTCCTTAAGAGGATTAGATTCATTAACAGGTATAGCAGAAGTTCTTTTTTTGTTATCAGCAGAATGCAGAGATATTGCAAGATTAAATTTTGCATTGTCATCAGCTAATTGTCTTATCATTTTTGTAATTCCGACACTAGATACAGTAATTCTTTGCGGGGACATACCAAGTCCTTTTTCAGAAGTTATTATTTCTATTGACTTAATAACATTGTCATAGTTTAAAAGTGGCTCTCCCATTCCCATATAAACAATATTAGAGAGATGCTTTGAATACTTATCAACAGCTTGTTTATTTATTATTATAATCTGGTCGTATATTTCGGTAAAGCTCAAATTTCTTTTAAAGTCCATTTTACCTGTTGCACAAAATTTGCATTTTAAGTTACATCCTACCTGTGTTGAGATGCATGCAGTCATTCTGTTTTTTGTAGGTATTAAGACACCTTCTATGATATTGTCATCAATTAGTTTGAATGAGGTCTTAATTGTTCTGTCAGAGCTTATTTGAACTTTATTTACTTTAATGGTATTGATAATAAAAGAATTTTTTAATAACTGACGGATATCTTTTGATATGTTTGTCATTTGGGCAAAAGAACAGGCAGATTTTTTCCATAACCATTCATATACCTGTTTTGCTCTAAAAGGTTTTATGTTTTTTTTTGTAAAAAAATCTTCTATTTCCGAAAATGATAAAGTTTTGATATTTGTTTTTTCTGTTTTAGTCATGGAGGTTTTATGTGTTTA
>CAZOSY010000312.1:0-2943 GCA_964582565.1 uncultured Bacteroidales bacterium
AGTTCAGGGTGAGGGTAAGGACGCGTAAAACGCGTCCTTACCCTCACCTTCCCAAACATAACGAAGTTGTCATTCCGAACATAGCACATTCACTGTATTCAGTGTAAACTCCGCGAAGAGAGGAATCTACTATTATAAGTTCTAATTTTATTTTTAGTCGGACACTAATAAAAAAAATGTAAACCGAGAGCTGAAAAATACCGAAATTATTAATTTTGATTTAAAAAAAGGAAAACAATTTGTATTACAGAAGAATTTGAAATTAGAATTAATAAAATATAAAATAACACAATACAAAATTTAATTATCCACTCAAATTAAGAAAGAACCAAAAAAATTTATTATGGAAGAATTTATCCCGAACTTATTTTTAAAGGAATAAGAATAATTTTTTGAAATTATGAATTATCAGGAATAATTTGCATAAATTTGCATATTATCACAAAATCATAAAAGATTGAAAGAACAAATAAAAAAAGATTTAATCATATTATTTGAGCACTGGTCAAAAGAAAAAGTTGTTAATATATCTCCTTTATCAAAGTTAGTATCTGCGTCTTATCGTGAATATTATCGTATTACAGGTAAAAGCAGAAAAGCAATTGGTGTTTTTAATGCTGACAAAAAAGAAAATATCGCATTTTTATCTTTTACAAAACATTTTATTAAAAAAGGTATTTGTGTTCCTCAAATTTATGCAGAAGCTCTAAAAAAAAACATTTATCTTGTTCAGGATTTCGGTGATACAACGTTTTTTTCATATTTAACAAAAGCCCGTAAAGACAAAGATTTTTCTTATGAACTTGTTAATGTTTATAAAAAAATAATAGAAGAATTACCCCAATTTCAAATATTTGCAGGTAAAGATATTGATTATAGTGTATGCTATCCGCGTTCAAGATTTGACAAACAATCAATGATGTGGGATTTAAATTATTTTAAATATTATTTTTTGAAATTAGCAAAAATTCCTTTTGATGAACAAGAGTTAGAAGATGATTTCAGCGTTTTTTCTGATTATCTATTGCAAGCTGACTGTAACTTTTTTATGTATCGCGATTTCCAGTCACGAAACATAATGATTTATAATAACATGCCTTATTTTATTGATTATCAGGGCGGCAGAAAAGGTGCATTGCAATATGATTTGGCTTCATTACTCTTTGATGCAAAGGCAGACATAGCTCAAAATGTTAGAGAACAGTTATTAAAACATTATATCAAAGTTGTTGATAAAATAATTGATATAAATAAAAATGATTTTATTCAATATTTTTATGCTTATGGGTTAATAAGAATTATGCAGGCATTAGGTGCTTTTGGATTTAGAGGACTTTATGAGAAAAAACAACATTTCATACAAAGTATTCCTTATGCAATAAAAAGTATTAAATTAATTCTCAATAAAAAACCTGTTAATGTAAAAATACCTGCACTTTTAAATGTGCTTCAGCAATTAACAAAATCAAAATATTCAAAATTTACTGAAAATGATAAAATCAGGAAATTAGAAACTTAAATTGTTAAATTAAATGATATATATATTCTAAAAAATTGTGAATTAATCAGATTAAACTGTTAAATATTATATATTTTTAAACTTGAAACTTTAAACTTGAAAGCGTTATAAACAAATGAAAAATTCTATAAAAGATAGCAATATTTTAAACATAAGCATTAACAGTTTTTCTTACAAAAAAGGTATTCCTGTTGATAAGTCAGGAAATGGTGGTGGTTTTGTATTTGATTGTCGTGCCATTCATAATCCTGGGAAATATGAAAAATATATAAATCTGACAGGAAAAGATTCGGAAGTAATAGAATTTTTACAAAAAAAAACTAATATAAATAAATTTTTAAACTCTGTTTATGCAATAGTAGAGCAAAGTGTTGAAAAATATAAAAAAAGAAATTTTACAAATTTAATAGTAAATTTTGGTTGCACAGGCGGACAACACCGCTCTGTTTATTGTGCTGATATGCTTGCCTTACATTTAAAAGAAAAATATAAAAATATAAATATTATTATTAATCACAGGGAATTGAAATGAAAGCTATAATTTTTGCAGCAGGACTTGGAACACGACTTAGACCTTTAACATACAGTAAGCCAAAGGCATTAATTGAAATTAACAAAATACCTTTGCTTGAAATTGTTATTAAAAAACTGAAATTTTATGGTTTTAATGATATAATCATTAATGTTCATCATTTTGCAGAACAGATAATTGATTTTCTTAAGCAAAAGAATAATTTTGATATAAACATAAGTATTTCTGATGAGACAGATTTTCTTTTAGATACAGGCGGCGGCTTAAAAAAAACAGAATGGTTTTTTAATGATAACAAACCTTTTTTAGTTCATAATGTTGATATTTTATCTAATATTGATTTAAAGCAGTTGTATGAATTTCATATCCATTCAAATGCACTGGTAACTCTTGCTGTTATGAACAGACAAACTTCACGCTATCTGTTATTTGATGATAATAACCAACTCTGTGGATGGAAAAACATTAAGGCCGATAAAACCAGAATTGTAAAAACTGTTAAAAAGTATAATACAAGTTTGATACCTTTGGCTTTTAGCGGAATACATATAATAAATCCGTTAATATTTGATTTGATAAAAGAAAAAGGAAAGTTTTCAATTATTGATGTTTATTTACGTCTTGCCAAAGACAATAAAATACTTGGATTTAGCAATGATAATTTTTTATGGATAGATGTTGGCAAAAAAGAAAATTTGATTAAAGCAGCTAATATGATTGATAAATTTGAAGATTATCTGGATAGGACGAAAAAAACATAAAAAATTACAGTATAATTATGCAGATTTGTTTATAAATTTTAATCTTTACGACTTGGTGATTTTGTATGAAAATAATACTTCTCGCAAAGACGCTAAGACGCTAAGACGCAAAGAAAAACAATAAAGCAATG